>JBFJKG010000184.1:0-4905 GCA_041635075.1 Solimonas sp. | reverse complement strand
TCCGATAAAGCCAAGCCTCTGCAGTTCGGCGAGCTCGGACGTCACTGGCCGCTCGAGTATGCCTGCCAAGAGGGCTTGATCGAAGGTCTGACCGATAACTGCAGCGGCCTGCAGCGCGGCCCGCGCGGGCTCCGTCAGCCGGTCAATGCGGGCCGCAAGCAACGCCTGCACGCTGTCAGGCACCGGCCACTGGCTAACCTCGCGAAGCAGCCGCAGCTGGCGCGGCGCCCCCGCCAACCACCCGCCGTCCACCAGCGCCTGCACTGCCTCCTCCACAAAGAAAGGATTGCCACCCGCACGACGCACGATCTCGCCAACCAGCGGCTGCACTTCTGCGGCGGAGCCGAGCAGCGTCGATGCCAGCTTCTGCAGGTCCGCATCCGCGAGCGCCGTCAGCTCGATGCATACATCGGGAGCGGCACCCAACTCTGGATGATGATCCGGCCGATGATTCAGCAACAACAGCGTGCGGCTCTCGGGGACGCGGGCCATCAGACGGGGGAGCAGTGCGGCACTGGCTTCGTCGAGAAAGTGCAAGTCCTCAATCAGCAGCACCTGAAATTCGTCGGTGCATAACAGGAAGTCAGCAAGGCGATCCATCAATTGCGCCTGCGCCGCAGCGTCCGTCAACGTAGCCGCCTGCCCCGGGGGGGCGATCCCCAGGAAATCAAAGATAGCCGGCAGCAGCGCGGCGTCTGCGGGGTCGCGCAGCACCATCGAGCCTGCGATCCAGCGTCGCGCCTCTTCGGGATTGGCCCGCTCCGGTACCCGCAGACGGCTGCGCAACAGGGTTCGAACCGCAAACAGGGGAACCCGAGCGGCGTACGGCACACCAGTCGCCCGATGCACCGGAATCCGCTCCCTGTCGCAGGCGCTACAGAACTCGTGACACAGCCTCGACTTGCCAATGCCGGCCTGGCCGATGACCTCGACCGCTTGCCCGCACCCGTTCCGTACGCGTTCAAGCGCAGCCAGCAGCTGAGAGGTTTCCGCGTCCCGCCCTATGAAAGGCGAACCGCTGCGCGCGAGGCTGCGATCCAGGCGCGTGCGCAAGCCGCCCTCCGCCTCAAGCTCAAACACTTCCACCGGCGCATCCAGGCCGGCGACCTCGGCGGCACCGAGCTCGCGCAATCGAAAATAGCCGTCGATCAAGCTAGCCGTGCTGCGCGTGAGATAGATACGCCCGGGCTCGCAGATATGCTCCATGCGCGCAGCAAGATTAACCGTCGGGCCCTGGGCGGTGTAATCGCTGCGCAGATCGTCACCGATCTGGCCGATCACGACCTCGCCCGAATTCAGGCCAACTCGCATCGATAGATTCAGGCCCTCTCGCAGCCGCAGTTCGTCAGCAAATTGCCTGACTGCAGACTGCATTTCCAGCGCCGCGAACGCAGCGCGACTGGCATGATCCTCCAACGCACGTGGCGCACCGAACAAAGCCATGATGCCGTCGCCTGTGTACTGATTCACCGTACCCTCGTAGCGATGCACCGCGCCGCCGAGGATGCCGAAAAAGCGGTTGAGCACCTGATGCCAGCGTTCGGCACCCGCCTGCTGCGCCAGGCGGGTGGAGCCCTTGATATCGGCAAACAGCACAGTGACGCGCTTGCGCTCACCCTGCAGGGCGGCGGCGCTGCCCAGTGCGCCATCGCGCAGATGCTGGGGGGTGTAGTTCGCCGGCGCAGTCGCGGTCAACGATGATCCGCACTGATTGCAGAAACGCGCATCTGCCGCATTGTCGGCACTGCAGTTCGCACAACGCCCCATTTCCCCTCCATGACCGCGTATTGTCTTCACCTCGCGGACCGTGCAAGGTTAACGCGCCAGCCGAACCTGTGGGGAGCAGCCAGCATGATCTTGATTGTCGGTGCCGGGGCAGTCGGCACCATACTTGCAGCACATCTGACGGCCGCGCACCGCGAGCCGGTCAAAATCTATGTGCGCGACAAGGATGTACCGGCTATGCAAGGGGTGCAGAACATTCGCGTCGAGCATGTCGGCGCTACCCGCCCACCGCTGCAGGCGCCAAAGCCAGCACTCACGCAGTCACTTGACCTCACTGACGTCGACTACCTGTTCCTGTGCGTCAAGTTCCCGCAACTGGAGGCCTTACTCGATCAGATCGGTCCGATTCCCTCCGGCTGCACGCTGGTCTCAACCCTGAACGGAGTCGGCGCGCTGCGCGTGATCCGTGCCCGCCATCCTCACGCCAGACTGGCGCCGATGAGCGTGATGTTCAACGGCCAGCTTCTGGAACCTTTGCATGCCCAGATCACGACCCACGCAGAGGTCCTGATCGGATCGGAAGATACCCGCCTGCTGGCGGCTTTCGGTGATTCCGGCATGCGCGTCAAGAAAGCCGCCGGAGAATCGGCAGCATGGGGCAAGCTCCTGATCAATCTGGCCAACGCGGTTTGCGCGCTCACGCACACCACGTTCAAGGATCTGCTGACGCAACCCGATTTGAGAACCATCTACGTGGGCGTACTGGACGAGGCCACGCATCTGCTGAATAGCGCCGGCATCGCCTACAAATTGCCGATGCCGATCCCCTACTCGGTCTACAGGGCCCTGTTGGCTGGCCGTACCGCACTGCCATGGTGGTTTGCCAAACTCAAGAACGGGCTGCAGGACGGCTCATACCCGTCGATGGTTGCCGACATCAGCGCGGGCAGGAAAACCGAAGTCGGCCAACTCAACGGGGAAATTACCTGCCTTGGCCTAGAGCATAAGGTGCCTACACCGATCAACGCGCGCATCGTCAGTCTGATCAACAAGATTGAAGGGCAGCTGCCACCTCCCTATCTAACGCCTGCTGAATTGCGGCAGCGGCTGGACCTTTGATCAGAGCTGGAGCGGCAGGGTCACCGCAGATTCAGCCGCTGGCGGCTAACCTGCAGTAGTCGGTGCCATCGTGGCCAATGCGCGGCCACGGCGCACCCCCGAGTCCGGCCTTCCTGCTGGGCGCTCCACTGTTCGGAGGACCACGCCATGGAATCAAGCTATCGGAGACTCGGTGCCGCGGTGAGCATCAACGCGGTGCTGATGTTTTTCCTGACTTATGCACTGCTTGACAGCACGCATCACTACTACGTCAACATCAATCGAATGTACATGGCATTGATGATGACGCTGCCGATGGTTGTTGTGATGTTGCTGGTCATGCGGCCGATGTACACGAACCGCCGCCTCAACAGCCTGTTGCATGCTTCATTGGCGGCCGCCTTCATCGTCGTCTTCACCCTTGCGCGGACCCAGACACCGGTCGATGACGTGCAGTTCCTGAGGTCCATGATCCCGCATCACTCCAGCGCCATCGTCATGTGCGAGCGCGCTTCCATTACGGACCCGGAGATCGCGCGCCTTTGCGACGGCATCATCGAAACCCAGCAACGGGAGATCGTGCAGATGCAGGCACTGCTGCAACGCCACTAACACCTGCAGCGTAAGGAACAACCCGGCAACGAAGCTGCCGGCGCACGCAACCCGCGCACAACTGCGCCCTGCCCGGTCCGGTCTGGAATCGCTGACGTTAGGGAGGCGAGCGGCCTGCTAGCGCCCGCGCGGCCCCGCCATCAGCCAGATGATGAAACCGAGCACCGGCAGGAACAGGATCAGCAATACCCACAGCACCTTGCGGCCCGTGGCAAGGCCACTGGACAGCACCGAGACGATGGCCCAGATGTCCGCCACCAGCACCAGGAACCCCCACAGACCCATCCCGGACAGACTGAAATCCATCGCCGTCTCCTCGTTGCGTACGCTCAGGAATTGTACTCATCAACAGCGGCGCGGACCGGATCAATCCCATCGCGCTGCGCGATCCGTTGCCAATGCCGCGGCAGGGGGTGGCTCGGCATTTTTGCGGCTGCCTCCCACAGCACCTTGTGCCACGCGGCCACCAGGCGATCCGCCTTGATGAGTGCCTCGGGCGCCGGCGCTGTCGGCTCCAGCAAGGCGAATACCTGGCGCTCTACCTGATCGCGGGTAACGCGCAGCCGCTGGCGCAGCGTGGCATCCGCCAGGGCCCGTCGATGCAGCCATTCGTGGCGCCGCCACAGCAATGCGGCGACCTGGGCCGGCTCCGGTGTCAACACGCCCCAGTCTCCGCTGAAGCCCGCTGGCCGAAAGATGCTCAGACAGGGCGCCGACGTACCGGTAAACCAGGCCGATAGCGCCGCCGGTTGCAGGCGCACGATCATCGAGCCGGTGGTCTGGTGACGACGGATGTATCCGGCAGCGTGCATGCAGACGTCGTTATTGCTGCCGCGCAGTGGGTTGTCATGACCATGCGCATGTCGCCGCAACTGGGTGGCGAAATGCGCGAAGCTCGCCGGCGCTGCGGGGCTCAGACCTGTCAGCGCCAGCCGTCTGCGCTGCGTCGCGCCGGCGAAGTACGGCATCAGGCGTGTATCGAAGCGCCGCGCAAAGGCGGGCTGTGTTTGCAGGTCCGGGGACGCACGCTGGTAGTCGGCGCCGAGGGTCAGGCGGTTGGAGATGGCCTCGGCACGTTCCACGCGCTTTGCCGCCCAGGACTGTCCGGCGGTCTCCAGCAGCCAGGCTTCGCGACAGTCGGCGACCAGAAAGCTGTTGTCGTAGCAGAAGCGCTGATCGGAAAAGCCGGCCGCGCCCCCTTGCCCATGGGCCGCCAGCAGGTCCGTGATCACCGTCACGGCCGCACTGGCAGAAGCAGCGCGCTCCAGTCCCAGGCGCACCAAGTCCATACCGAGCAACGCCGGCTTGAGGCTGGCGCGACGCGAGAAAATGGCCTCGTTGCCGATTGCGACACCCGCATCGTTGACACCCATCTCGGCGCCCCAACACCATGCGGGCTTGGAGAGGATCACCGCATGTCGTCGCGCAACCTGCGGAATCTCGATATGCGTGACGCGCACGGTGCGCTGA
>JBFJKG010000183.1:0-4909 GCA_041635075.1 Solimonas sp. | reverse complement strand
TCAACGGCAGGCCAGTTCACTGAATGTGTCATAGGAACCGTATGATACGGCCCCTATGACACATACCAACGAACTTTTCGAAGCTATCCGCGCCATTGCCTGCTCGGCTGGCGACAACATCATGACGGTGTATCGCTCCGCTGATTTCGATGTCAGCCGCAAGGACGATGACTCACCGCTGACCCAGGCCGACCTCGCAGCACACCGCCATATCGTTGCCGGGCTGCGGACCCTGACACCAGACATTCCCGTTCTATCCGAGGAAGCTGCGGATATTCCGTACGCGACCCGACGCAACTGGACGCGCTACTGGCTAGTGGACCCGCTCGACGGAACCAAGGAGTTCATCAAGCGCAACGGCGAGTTCACGGTCAACATCGCCCTGATCGAGGATGGGACCGCAACGCTCGGCGTCGTGCACGCCCCGGCACTGGAACAAACCTATGCCGGCGCAGCGGGCCTGGGCGCGTTCCGCTGGCAGGGCGGACAGCGCGACGTCATTCGCACGCGGGCGGTTCCTCCGCAGCCGGCCTTTGTAGTCAGCAAATCTCACCGCGATGCCGCACTGGAGGTGTTGCTGGCCAACGCACCGTCGCATGACGCGGTGAGCCGAGGGTCATCACTGAAATTCTGTCAGGTCGCCTGCGGTGAGGCAGACCTGTATCCGCGTACCGGCCCCACCTCTGAATGGGACACGGCAGCCGGCCAGTGTGTAGTCGAACAGGCCGGAGGTCAGGTTCTGCAGACGCCTGAGCTGGTTCCGCTGCGATACAACCAGAAAGAGTCGTTGCTCAATCCAACCTTTCTGGTGATAGGTCGCCCCGACTATGACTGGCCACGCAAACTGGGCATGCGGAGCTAAGTCCTCGGCTCGGCGTAAGCCGGCAGGGCGCATGGCGTGGTGTCGCGGATTGCGCGGTTAGCCTGCCGGCGGCGTCAGGCTAACCTGCGAGAAATCGCGTGCCTGCGGATGCGTCGGCGCCACAACCGCCTTTTCATCCCGCAGCAGCTGACAGGTGCGAAGACCGGCGGCGCGGGCAGCATCCAGCTCCTCACCGATATCGGACAAAAACAGCACCTGCTCACCGGGTAGCTTGAGTTCCTGCAAGATGCGCCGATAGGCACTTGCCTCCCGCTTGCCGCCGATGCGAGTGTCAAAGTAGCCCGAGAACAGCGGGGTCAGGTCGCCAGCATCGCTGTATCCGAAGATCAGCCTCTGGGCAGCGACCGAGCCCGACGAGTAGACATACAACGCCAGGCCCTGCGCGTGCCAGCGTTTCAGGTTCTCCGGCACGTCGGCGTAGACGTGGCCCTTGAGCGCCCCAGCCTCGTACCCGATTTTCCAGATCAATCCCTGCAGCGCCTTCAGCGGAGTGAGTTTTCGGTCCTCATCCATCCACTGCTCAAGCGCATCCGCCGCCTCGTCTATCGACAGATCGGCGCCCACCAGCTTCTCGACATCATCGAGCAGGTGCTGCACCTCATCGTCACCGCTCTGCTGCTTGAGAAACGCGCGCACATGCGCCTTGGCATAGGGAAACAGCGTCTGATGCACGAAATCGATCGACGAGGTCGTGCCCTCGATATCGGTAACGATCGCCCGGATCACCGCGCAGCCTCGTAGCGGGGAAAGCGATCGGCAATGGGGTCGCCGGTGAAGTGCCCGACCCAGCCCTCGGGAATCCGGAAGAAGCGGATCGCCTTGAAGTAGGGCCTCGGCCCCATGTCGAACCAATGCGTCGTGTTTGCGGGAAGGTTGATCAGGTCACCGCGGGTGCATTCGGTCATGTACACGCGACCACCCGAGCGGATGTAGAACATGCCAGCGCCGTCCACAAAGAACCGGGTTTCAAAATCGGCGTGGGTGTGCTCGGCGAGAAACTTGCCGCGCTTGGCTTCCAGTTCCGGGTCGTCGGGCTGCATCGCAACCACGTCGATGCTGACGAAACCGTAGCGCGTGTTCAGCAGATCGATGGCCTCCTGATAGGCCGCAATCACCTCTTCCGGGCCTGCCGCGGCATCCAGCGGGCGCGAAGCATCCCAACGCTCGAACTCGACCCCGATGGTGGCGAGCTGCTCGCGGATATCCGCGTACTCGTGATAACGGCCCAATACAGTTGCGGCATCGTCATCGGCACAGACAGTCAACGTGGTCATTTCACTCCCCTCTTCAGCAGGTCCGAGCGCAGCTCGCACTCAAACATGAATTCCAGCGCCTCGACCCGCCAGCGCGCCTGTGCCACATCGCCGCCCCATGCATACAAGCCGTGGCCGGCGATGACGTAAGCCGGCACCTGGGCTGTGCGCCGCATATGAGCATCCACGGTAGCGGCAAGCCGCGGAATGTCCTGATCGTTCTCGAACACTGGCACCACCACCGCGACATCGTGGGTGGTGACGCCGGGCAGCAGTTTCAAGAGCTCGTATCCGCGCAGCTCAATATGAGTTCCGCGCATCGACAACACGGTGTTCGCCACGGAATGAGTATGCAACACGGCGCCGATCGCGGGGTCGAACTCATAGAGCTGGCAATGCAGCCGCGTCTCGTAAGAGGCCCTGCGCCCACTGGCCAGCGGGACACCGTCCAGGCCCGCCTCCAGAAAATCACTGCTGCTCAGCTCGCCCTTGTGACACCCGGACGCCGTGATCAGCATGCGCGCTTCCGAGAGTCGGGCCGAGAAGTTGCCCCCCGTAGCCGGCACCCAGCCACGCTGATGGAATAGCGCGCCCGCAGCTATCAGTTGGCCGGCAAGATCGGCCTGCGTGTTGGTCAAAGCGGTCATCGTGTGTGAACTCTAGAAGATGCCCATAGGCGGCTCAATGCTGCGGCGTTACACCAGGAACATCGCAGCAAGGCCGAGAAAGATGAAGAATCCCATGCTGTCGGTTGTCGCCGTGAGAATGACGCTGGAGCCCATCGCCGGATCACGGTCAAACCGGTGCAGCAGCACCGGCGCCAGAACGCCAACAAGCGCGGCCGCCACCAAGTTCAGCATCAAGGCTGCGGCAATCACCGCGGCCAACTTCAGATTCTGATACAGCAATAAGGTTGCAAGCCCGAGTACCGCGCCCCAGATCAAGCCGTTGAAGGCGTTAATCGAAAGCTCGCGGACCAGAATCTGCCGCAGCTGTGTGACCCCCAGCTGCTTGGTGGCCAGCCCTCGAATCACCAGGGCAACCGACTGGTTTCCGGTATTGCCGCCGATACTGGCGACGATCGGCATGAGCGCGGCGAGGGCTACCAGCCCCGCAATCACGTCCTCAAAGGCACCAATGACACGGGACGCCATGAAGGCCGTGGCCAGATTGATCGCCAGCCAGGGCCAGCGGCGACGGGCACTTTGCAGCACGGGGGCAAACAGGTCCTCGTCCGCCTCGGTCAGGCCCACCTGGCGCAACGCCTCGTTCTGTGCGCGCTCGTGAATCTCGTCCACCACCGCATCCACCGTGATGCGGCCCACAACCTGATGATGCAGGTTGACCACTGGCGCGGAGATCAGATCGTACTTCTCAAATGCGTCGACGGCGTCGCGCGCAAGATCGTCCGTGTAGAAGTACTCCGGTCGCCGCGCCATCACCGTCGCAACCTCCACCTCCGGCTCACCCAGCAGCAGCGCGTCCAGCGGCAGCACGCCTTGCAGCGCGTTGCTGCGATCAACCACGATCAGGTCATTGCTATGTCTGGGCAACTTCTTCTTGCGTCGCAGCAGCCGCTGCACCGCCTCCAGCGTCGCGTCCTCGCGGACCGTGATGAAGTCGAGATCCATCATCGCGCCGACCGTGCCCTCCGGAAACATCAGTACCGAGCGCACTTCTGCCTGATCGGCGCGATCCAGCCCCTCCAGCATGGCTTGCCGCTGGTCTTCAGGCAGCCCCCCGATCAGATCGGCAATATCCTCGGAATCGAGCGAGCGCATCAGCGAGGAGATCTCCTCCGGTCGCATCCCGGTCACCAGCGATCGCCTCACCGCCTCGGAGGTTTCCAGCAGCACCGCGCCCCTACGTTCCGGAATCACCAACTCCCAAGCGGCGGCTCGCGGCTCCGGGGCCAGACTCTCAAGCACGAACGCAATGTCGGCAGGATGGAAATGCGCCATGCGCTGCTGCAGCGCGGCTTGGTGCTGGCGCTCCACCAGCTGCGCCACCACGTCCTGATTACGGTTCTCTGAGCGCTGCAACAGCTCCTTCTCGATCGCCTGACGCGAAAGCAGTTCAATCACCTGCGCCCGCGCCTGCTCAAGGTGGCGGTGATGAGGATGTGCTTCGGCGGCTTCAGTCATGACCTCATCCTGGTCCTGCTTCATTGCAGACAAAGGCACGCAGCCCTCGGCGAGTTCAGCGCAGTGCGGCGCACAAACGACGACGCCACCCGCAAGGGTGGCGTCGTCTGCAGCCGATGTCCTACAGCACGGCCATGGGGTTGGGCGGCCAAGCCGGCCAGCACCCCGCGACCGAACTACTTGATCTTGGCTTCCTTGAACTCGACGTGCTTGCGCACGACGGGATCGTACTTCTTGAACAAGAATTTGTCCGGAGTGTTCTTACGGTTCTTGGTCGTGGTGTAGTAGTAGCCCGTGTCGGCGGTCGACACCAGCTTGACCTTCTCTACGTCTTTTTTCTTCGCCATGACCCTTATACCTTCTCGCCACGAGCACGGAGCTCGGACAGCACGACTTCAAGGCCGCGCTTATCAATGATGCGCATGCCGTGCGCAGACAGACGCAGCGTCACAAAGCGCTTCTCCGCCTCGACCCAGTAGCGGTGCGTATGCAGATTCGGCTCAAAACGGCGACGGTGCCTGTTGTTGGCATGAGACACCGTATTGCCGACCAACGGCCGCTTGCCGGTGACCTGACAGACTTTCGACATGACACAAAACCCCGGGATAAACAGACGGCGCACAGCCATA
>JBFJKG010000182.1:0-4949 GCA_041635075.1 Solimonas sp. | reverse complement strand
GTCGGTGCGGCCCAGGGCAGCCGCCAATACCGTGCGCAGGCTGGTGCCCTCCTGAGCCTGGCGATTTCCCCAGCGGACAAGATTCTTCGCCAGCGCGCTAAGGCCGATCTCGATCGGCACCGAGATCAGCAGCTTGCCCTCTGGCAGCAGTACCTGCCGGAAGTCCGCAAACGCCTGGGCCATCGTCGTCTCGTCCAGATGCTCCATCACCTCCATGCAGCACAGTCGCTGGCAGCGGATACCTTGCAGCTGCTCGCGCCGCGTCAACAGCACCGCTTCCGTTTCGGTGCGAGACAGTAGCGCCCGTGCCTGCGCACTCATCTCGTCAACCGGCTCAAACCCCATGCATCTGGCTTCCGGATAGGTGCGCGCGAGATAGCTCAACAGCAGGCCGTCCCCCGTACCGTAGTCCAGCACGGTCATCCCGGGGTCGGGCGCGAGCAGCCCTACGGCCACGTCGTACCGCGCCCGGTGGCTGAGACGCTTTATCAACGAAGGGTTGGCAACGGTCTGGCGATCGTAGGCGATCATTGATGTGGATTCGTCGAACGAGATGTCACAGTATGCCGGCTGTGGTCTTGGCACCGCCAATCAGCGCACTGCCGGCGCGATGATGGCAGCGCCCGGATGGGCGTCAGCCGCCGCCGACTCCCGGTGTCAGTCGGATGCTGATCGCCCACCTTCAATCGATGCTGAGGGCGCAGAATCCTGCCACGACCGTTTGCCGCAACCATCGGCGATGATACCGTTGCTTCGCCCTACCTCTTGATGCCTAAAGAATCCATGACCGCCAGTCTCCGCAGCCGGGGCTTCAACCCGCACATTCACGGACTGCGCGGCCTCGCTGCGTTCATGGTCTTCTGGTGCCACGTCTACGCGGGCTCCTTTGAATCCGGCTTTTACCCGGAGCAGTGGCACCCCCTGCTCGCTTGGTTGCTACATGCGGGTCGCTATGGCGTTGACCTGTTCTTCATGATCAGCGGCTACCTGATCACCGAAAGCTTGACGCGCAAAGGCCAGGTCGGTCGCTTTCTGACCGACCGTGTAATCCGCATCTACCCAGCGTTCCTTTCGGTACTGATTCCGCTCGTGATCATGGGCATGCTCACGCAGAGCAAGCTGTTTGCGGTGGCCGCACCGGAAACCTGGCCACTCCACATTCTCGCAAACCTGCTGTTCCTGCCAGGCGTGATCGATATGCAGCCGATACTGGGCGTCGCCTGGTCGCTGTCTTTTGAAGCCGCCTTCTATCTCACTGCGGCCTCTGCATTTGTACTGGCACGCGCGGGCAGCCGGGAGCTGGCGATGGCGGTATGCGCCGCCGCTGGCCTGTTGCTACTGCCGCAGTATCCGGGCGTCGTGTTCTTCTATGTCGGGGCGTTTATCTATCTGTTTCGGGACGCCTTGCTGCTGCGCGTACGCGACATCCACTACCCACTGCTTAGCCTGATGGCGTTCCTGGCGCTTTGGCACTGGTTCATCATTCACTACCACCGCACCGATGCCGGTCTGTCGGTGGGCTTTATCGCCGCGCTGCTCGCCTGCTTTGCGCTCGGCATGATGTTCTTCAACTCGGTGGTCGAAGGCGCCGGAGGGTTTGGCGCCTGTCTGCGCAGCGGCTTCCTGCAGTTCATGGGCACTATCAGCTACAGCTTCTATCTCTGGCACACGCCTGTCATGTACTTCACCAAACGCCTGGTGCTGCGTCACGTCGTGCCGGAGCACGGCGAAGTCATCGGCACTCTCGCCTTTGCCGCCTTGAGCCTGCCTCCGGCGCTGCTGTTGTCGTATGTCAGCTATCGAATATTCGAGCAAGCCGCCGGACGCGTGCTGCACCAGCGCTTCATGTCCGCCAGCCGTAGCGTAGCGGCCAGCCGGGCATGAGCTTCCCCAATACATTCATCGTTGGCGCGGCCAAGGCAGGGACCACATCGCTGCACTATTACCTCGGACAGCACCCGCAGGTTTTCATGTCGGAGTGGAAGGAGCCGCACCACTTTGCGGACATTGCGCCGGCACCGGAGCTCACTCACATGATGCGCCGATACGCTGACGAACCCAGCTATACGGAGCTGTTTCGTGACGCCGGAACGAGGCCGATCGTCGGCGAAGCCAGTCCTTCGTACCTGTGGGATTTCGGCGCCGCGGCACGCATCCGTGCACGGGTGCCGAAGGCACGCATCATCATTCTGCTGCGGGACCCGATTGCGCGCGCCTACTCGCACTACTTGATGGACGTGCGGGAAGGCCTGCAACAGCGCCCATTTCTTGAAGCCGTACGCAGCGACTACGCATTGCAGGGCAAGCGCTGGGGCAGTCGCGGCCATCTCTATGTGGAACTCGGGCTGTATGCCGATCAGCTGGCGCGGTATTACGCGGCATTTCCCGCTGATCGCATCCGCGTACACCTGTTCGATGATCTGCAAACGCGTCCGCTATGGGTACTCGAAGATCTGGCGCAGTTCCTGGGAATCGATGCGGGCATGATGGCAAGCATCAACACGTCGGAGTCGAGAAACGCCTATGCGCGCCCGCGCGGCGCGCTGTCCAGGGCCCTGATGGCGCAATCGGGGCTGCGCCAGGCTGCGCAGGTACTGGTTCCGGCTCGACTGCGCCGCGCTATTCGCGACCGCATTCTGTTGCGACGGGACGCGAAGCCGGCAACGGACCCCGCCGCGATTACCTATCTGAGGGAGTTGTTCGAGCCCGACGTCCAGCGACTGGAGGCCTTGTTGAAGCGCCCGCTACCTGAGCTGCGTACCAGCTGGGGCTTGCCTGGCCGGGAGATGGGGGCTCAGCGCAGGGAGTAGATCGCGGGTGTGGCGCTGCTGGCACTCTTCTGTCAGGTGGTAGAGGCTGTCGAAGAAGCAATCCCGCGGGTACTGCGAATGATTCGGCAGCTCGATGAAACTCTGCCCGTTGCGCTCGAAGATGCCGCGTACACGGGAAATAACTCCCTGCGGAATCAGGAACTCATCGACTGTCTGCGGCAAGCCGCCGACCACCTTGACATCGTGTGCGCGCGCCCACTGCAGGAAACGCTCCAGCGCTTGTGTGTAGTAATAGCGCTCGGGCTCGAAACGCTCCACATCAGGAGCGATAGCTGGCGCTCGGGCAATGATGGCGGCGTAGTCCTGCGCCTGCTGTGCGGTATGACCGGTTTCATCCCCCCAGGCATTCAGGTTCTGCGCACCGAAGACGCGGCTGCCGCCCGCCTTGCGACGCTGGCCGGTCCAGGCCAAAACATTCTCAGCTACCGCGGAAGCCAGATACGGCAGGTCGTAGTAGAACAGCGCGTGCATCTGCCGCGAAAGAGGCATCTGTCTCAGCGCCTCGCGATCCTCGGTGAACAGATACGCGGCATCGCGCTGGGTCTCGACGAACTCCCGGCTCCATAGGTACTGCTCATAGGCGAGCGGAATGTAGACCACATCACCGGCATGCAGCAGCGGCTCGAACTTCAATGCCATCAAATCCATGCCGACGTCGGCCAGAAAGCCGGCATTGACGCAGGGCACGCCGGTCTCACGTTCGGCCAAGGCGCAACTAAGGCCGAAGCGCACGTTGCTGCCACCCAGAAACATGAGCTTGGGTGAGGGCAGCGCTGCCGCGCGAGCAGTCTTGAGTTCGAAGTAGTCGCGTATCGTGCCTCCGGAGAGCGGCTTCGAAAGCAGCGCACCGAAGAGAACGGCATAAAGTACGACGGACACGATCATCATCGCGACGATCGCAGCCAACCTGCGCAGGGTTCCGGCGTTGGCAGATTCGGTATCCATCGCCACCCCCTAGAACTGGAAGTACAGGAACTGTGCCGGCACACCCGCGAACAACGCGCCCTGTATCGCAAACGCGAACGTCGGCAGCAGCAGCAGCACGCGCTGGACCGGGGTGAGCTGGTACAGATTCCGGCAAAAGAACGCCAGCCAGGCTGACAGCAGGAGCAGCGACATCAGCTCTGTCAGGCCGAGCACCGTGCCTCCAGCCAAATTGGGCAGCTGCCGCATCGGTTCGACCACACCGTTCAGGAACGGCAGGAAGGCCATCACCTGATCCGGCAAAGCCGCACCGTGGAATCCGAACATCCCCTTCCAGATACTCACCGCGCCATCGACGTTGGAGGCCCGGAACAGGACTAGGCCCAGACACCAGGTCAGGAACGTCAGCGTGCGGGCGGCGTAGTCATCCCACCACACACCCAGCTTCACGTCGTGCGCCTCGCGCCAGCGGGTCCAGGTCAGATTGACGATCATCACCAATCCGTGCGCCACGCCAAAGACGAAGAACGTCCAGCCGGCGCCATCGCCATGCCAGAGGCCACACATGACCATGGTAATGAACAGATTGGCATGTTGGCGCGCAAGCCCCTTGCGACTGCCGCCGAGCGGGATGTAGATATAGTCGCGCATGAAGCGCATCAGCGTCATGTGCCAGCGCCGCCACAGCTCGGCCATGCTGCGCGATTGATACGGAGAGTCGAAGTTGTGGGGGAGCTGGATACCGAACAGCCGCGCAATGCCGATCGACATGTCGGCGTAGCCGGAAAAGTCGAAGTACAGCTGGAAGGTGTAGCCCAGCGCAGCGGCCCAGGCTTCAAACAGGGTCAGGGTGTCGCCGGCAGCCACCGCAGCAAACGCCGGGTCGATGTAGCGCCCGATCGGATCTGCGATCGCAACCTTCTTGAACAGGCCGAGGAAGAAGATCGGCAAGCCAATATTGAAGTTGGCAAGGCTCGGCCGGAACACCCGCTTGTCGGCGAACTGCGGCAGCATTTCGCGGTGGTGGACGATCGGCCCGATGATCAACTGCGGGAAGAACGTAACGAACAGGCTGTAGCTTAGAAAATCGGATTCGCTCTCCCGGGTGCGATAGGCATCCACCAGATAGGCAACTTGCTGGAACGTGTAGAACGACAAGCCGAGGGGCATCACCACGTGGTGCCAGTTCCAGCC
>JBFJKG010000181.1:0-4963 GCA_041635075.1 Solimonas sp. | reverse complement strand
CCGCCGCTTTGCAGCCGATAGTGCCGGCCTCGGCAAGCTCAATGTCGTCATGGTGGTGGAGGAATCGCTGGGCGCCGAATTTGTCGGCGCCTACGGGGCCACGCGCGGTCTGACCCCCAACTTTGATCGCCTTGCCCGCGACGGCGTGCTGTTTACCCACGCCTTTGCCACCGGTACGCGCACCGTGCGAGGGCTCGAGGCATTGACTGCGTCGTTTCCGCCGATCCCCAGCGAATCCATCATCAAGCGCAAGGGCAATCAGGGCATCGCGACTTGGGGCAAGACGATGAACGCGCTCGGCTACCGCTCCAGCTTCTTGTACGGCGGTTACGGCGCCTTCGACAACATGAACCCGTACTTCCGCGACAACGGCTTTGCGATTTCGGATCGATCCGAGATCCGAAATCCACAGTTCGCCAACATCTGGGGGGTTTCGGACGAAGATCTGTTCCGGCACGCGGTGCGGTATTTCGATGCCGAGGCTCGCAGTGGTCAGCCGTTCTTTTCGGTGATCATGACGACGTCCAATCACAAGCCCTTCAGCTTTCCGGAAGGCGTGGATGGCGTGAAGGCGCGCGGGGGCGGACGTAGCGCGGGTGCTCGCTATGCCGATCACGCGTTGGGCCAGTTTGTCGAAGCGGCGCGGCACCGTCCGTGGTTTGGCGACACGCTGTTCGTGTTTGTGGCCGACCACGACGCACGTGTTTACGGCAAGGCCAATCTGCCGCTCAACACCTATGAGATCCCGCTGTTGCTGTACGCGCCGCAGCATCTGCCGCCGGGGCGGGTCGATACCTTGACCAGCCAGATCGATGTGGCGCCGACGGTACTGGGGCTGTTGGGTCTGCCTTACCAGGCCCCGTTCTTTGGACAGAACGTGCTGGACTGGCCGACCGACCGGCCGCGCACCCTGCTGTTCAACCATAACCACGACGTCGCAGCGCTTTCGGGCAACCACCTTTGCATCCTGGGATTGCGCAAGACGGCGCACTGCGAGCGTTACCGGCGCACACCCGGTGCGCCGGGAGAGGCGACGACCCATTTCGAGCCCATCGCCGACGACGCGGCGCTGATCGAGTTGGCGACCGCCTATTACCAGACCGCCTATGAGCTGTTCACCGAGCAGCGTTATCGCTGATCCCGCCCAGATGAAATACTCCCTCCTCGATCGGCTGATGCGATTCCCGGTGCTTGCGGCAATGCTGGCGACGCTGGCTTTGCTCAGCGAACTCACCTCGTTTGATCGTTGGCTGCTGCTGCAGTTTGCCGATCCCGCGGGCGGCGGCTTTCCGGCGCGCCATGCGTTCTGGGCAGAGCAAGTGCTGCATCGCGGAGGCATCTGGCTGGTGTCAGCGGTGGCCGCCGCTGCGCTGGCATGGCTGCTCGGCGCCAGTCTTAGCCAGCGGCTGCGACCCTATTGGCGTGAAGCGGCCTATGTGCTGACCTGCATCGCGCTGACCACTGGTGTGGTCGCACTGCTGAAGCAGACCACCGGCATGGATTGCCCCTGGGACATGGCGCTCTATGGCGGCGACCGGCCCTATGTGCACCTGTTTGCATGGCGCCCGCTTGGTGCGGCGGTCGGGCATTGCTTCCCCGGCGGACATTCATCGGGTGCGTTCTCGCTGGTGGCAGTGGCGGTTGTTCTGGCCTGGCACAAGCGGCGCGAGGCGGGCACGGTACTCGTGGCCAGTCTGGTCCTTGGACTGTGCTACGCCGCGACACAGTGGCTGCGCGGCGCGCACTTTCCTTCGCATGATCTGTGGAGTGCCTTCATCGCCTGGTGCGTGGCCTGCGGCATGGCGCCGCTGATGTTGCCTGTGGCTACCCGGCGGCTGGCGACTGCGGGTGTCAAGCCGACCGTGCTGGCATTCCCTCGATTGGCGTCCAAGGGCGCTGTGACTACAGGGCTGGCCACGCTGCTGGCGCTGCTGGGTTTGATTGCGCCGGCGACTGCGCGCGCAGAGGCGGCTCCGCCTATCGTCGAAATCGAGTTTCGCGGTAACGACGTGACCCATCGTTCGGTGATGGAACGCGAAATCTTCGTCGCCGTAGGTGACCCTGCTGAAGCGCGCGCGATAGAGCGCAGCCGTCAGGCGATTCAGGATCTGGGCCTGTTCCGTCGCGTGCATGCGCAGCAGGAGCCCGTCGCCGATGGCGTACGCCTGGTATTCGTGGTCGAGGAGAAGTGGTATCTGCTGGCGTACCCGCGGCTGTCGGCCAACAGCGACGGCCAGAATGCCCTGGGCGCCGAGTTGCGCTGGAACAACCTGTGGGGGCGCAACCACAGTCTGCGTGCGCTGGTCAGCAGCGCAGATCGCAAGGAGGAGGGCCGAGGTCGTCAGTTCAGCTATCTGGCCAGCTACCAGGCCCCCTTTGTTCTGAATTCGCCGTACACCTTGGCCGTTTCGGCGACGGACGCCACGACACCGATCGACGATGGCGTGGCCTACGACGAAACCGTTGATGAGTTCCAGGTGCTGCTCAGCCGCAAGATCGGCGACCGGGGCAGCGCCAGTCAGGGCTGGAGCGCCGGCGCCGGTCTGCGCTGGCAGCGCCAGACGACCAGTGGCGACTTTGCGCCCGAGCCCTATGGCGACGCCTATGCGCTGGTCACCCGGATCGATTACCGCGATGTCCGCGACCGCATCTACAGCGACGTCGGTACCAGCTTTGGCACGCGCTTTGAAATTGCCGATCAGAACGTGGGCTCGGACTACAGTTTCTCCAGCCTGAGCGCCGAGTACCGGCGGGCGCTGCCCTTGGGCGATACCCCCCACCAGACCGTGGAGTTTGCGGTTGAGGGCGGCACCTACAACAACGGCCCTGCCGACGGCCGCGATGTGTATGCATTGGGCGGCACCAGCGGCCTGCGCGGCTACAAGCGCGAGAGCTTCGAGGGCGACTTCTACTACCTGGCCAGCGCCACCTATCTGCGGCCGTTGTACTGGGACTGGCTGCGCCTGTCCGCCGGCATCGAGGCCGGCAACGCATTTCACGAAGCCGACGACCTCAGCACCAACGTTCGCTGGAGCGTCAACCTCGGCCTGCGGGTGCGCGCCACGCGACTGGTCAACTTTGAATTTGAACTCGGCGTTGCCATGCCGCTGGATAACGACGGCATGCGCTTCTACGGCAGCCGTAACGGGTTCTAGTCCAACGCCACCGATTTCCAACTCTACCCATGTCCATGCTGCGTGAATTCTTCAAGCGTCACCCCGTTGACACCGAGTGGTTGATCGCCGCCGTCGCGGTGTACCTCGCACTGACGCAGAACCTGTCGTTTCTGTCGCAGGTTCGCGCAGGCCTGCCAGCAGAGTTGAGTCTGGGGGGGTGGCTGTTCATCGGTGCGTTGATGGCCGCGTTGATCGGCTTGCTGACGCTGGTGCTCGCCCTGTTGAGTCTGCCGAGGCTGGTGAAGCCGGTGCTCGCAGTGTTGCTGGTTGCTGCGGCCACATGCAGTTATTTCATGGATAGTTTCGGTGTGGTCATCGATCAGTCGATGATGGCAAACGCGTTCGAGACCGATACGCGCGAGGCTGGCGAGTTGCTGTGCTCGCGCTTTGTTGTTCACGTGGTGCTGCAGGGGGTGTTGCCGGCAGCCCTGGTGATGTTGTGCGTGCTGCGGCAACGTAGCCCTGGCCGGCAGCTGGCGCAGCGGCTGGGCCTGATTGCGCTTGCCCTGACGATGATTGGCGGTAGCGTTGGCCTGCAGTACAAGCAGTTCTCGCTTTGGGGTCGCGAGCACCGCGACGTCCGGTTCTACGTGAACCCGACTTACCCGGTGTACTCCACGTTCCGCTATCTGCGCAGTCTGGGGCCGAAACCCACACCGCAAGCCCTGCGACCGATTGCCGTCGACGCATCGCGCACGACCGACACCCGTCAACGGCCGCTGCAGGTGGTGCTGGTGGTCGGAGAAACCGCGCGCGCCGACAATTTCCAGCTTTTCGGCTACGCGCGTGCGACCAATCCGGAGCTCAGCGCGATGAATGACATTGTGAGCTTTCCCAATACCTATGCCTGCGGCACGGCTACCGCCGAGTCGCTGCCGTGCATGTTCTCCGAACTGGGCCGCAATGACTTCAACAAGCGCAAGGCCAGCGAGCAGCAGAACGTGCTGGATGTACTCGCGCGCGTCGGAATTGACGTGCGGTGGTTCGACAATAACTCGGGTTGCAAGGGTGTCTGCGAACGGGTTGAAAGCCGGTCGTTCGAGATCGCGGATGACCGTGATGGCTTGTGCGCGAGTGGCGAGTGCTACGACGAGATTCTGCTGCGTTCGCTGGATGGCGCTGAGCCGGCGCCCTCTACGCCGCGTCTGCTGGTGCTGCACCAGAAAGGCAGTCACGGGCCCGCCTATCACGCTCGCTATCCGCAATCGTTTCGTCAATTCGTGCCCGACTGCGTCAACGACAGCGTGCAGCTGTGCAGCCGGGAGCAGATCACCAATGCCTACGACAATACGATCCGCTACACCGATCACGTGCTCGCCGGGATCATATCGAAGCTGCGCGCGCGTCAGGATGATGTGGACTCGGTCGTGCTGTATGTCTCCGACCACGGCGAGAGCCTGGGCGAGAGCGGGATCTACCTGCATGGCCTGCCGTATGCACTGGCGCCCGATGAGCAGAAGCACGTGCCGATGCTGGCATGGTTTTCCGGGCAGGCGGCAGCAACCCTGGGGCTGGACCTGAGCTGCATCCGCGGGGCGGCGGATGGCGTGTACTCGCACGACAATCTGTTCTCGACGCTGCTGGGCCTGTTCGGTGTCAGCACGCGTGACTATGCCGCAGGTCAGGATCTGTTCCGACAGTGTCGAGCTGAGCGCTGAGCGCTGAGCGGTGACGCGGCCGGTGCGGCGTGGACGAGCGTTGCGGTTACACTACGCGCCCGTCCTCGTCCCCGTACCTTGAGGTGCCGCGGCTGCTTGCGCCGCGGAACTCGGTGCCCAGCGTTACTT
>JBFJKG010000180.1:0-4964 GCA_041635075.1 Solimonas sp. | reverse complement strand
GACACGCTGGAGCAGGCCATTGCGCTGGCTTCGATGCACCCCGCCGCACAACTGGGCGAGCACGTGGGTTGGGGCATCGAGCTGCGCCCGATCGACTACTACCATCAAACATAAGGCTCACGTTGCCACACGGAACCCTATGAGCGACCCCCAGGTTCATCGTCGCATCGAGGCGATATGGCGCATGGAATCGGCGCGAACCATCGCCAGCCTCACGCGCATGCTGCGCGACGTCGGCCTTGCCGAGGAGATCGCACAGGACGCGCTGGTCACGGCACTGGAGCAGTGGCCCGTCGCTGGCGTGCCGGACAACCCTGGAGCCTGGCTGATGACCACGGCCAAGCGACGCGCCATTGATCACCTGCGCCGCAACCAGATGCTGGCCCGCAAGCACGAGATGCTCAGCCACGAACTGGACGAACCGGAGGCCGCCATGCCGGACCCTGATGACGACATCGGCGACGACCTGCTACGGCTGATGTTCATTGCCTGTCATCCGGTGCTGTCCACCGAGGCACGCGCGGCGCTGACCCTGCGCCTATTGGGTGGATTGTCCACGACCGAGATCGCACGGGCATTTCTGGCACCGGAGGCCACCATCGCGCAGCGGATCGTGCGCGCCAAGCGCACGCTGGCCGAAGCCCGCGTACCGTTTGAGGTGCCGCGCGGCGAACAGCTGGCGGAGCGCCTGTCGTCAGTGCTCGAGATCATCTACCTGGTGTTCAACGAGGGCTATTCGGCAACCGCCGGTGAAGACTGGATGCGCCCTGCATTGTGCGATGAGGCGCTGCGCCTTGGTCGCGTTCTCGCCATGCTGGCACCCCAGGTTTCGGAGGTGCATGGGCTGCTGGCATTGATGGAACTTCAGGCCTCGCGCGCGCCAGCACGCACTGACGCGACCGGCGCGCCGGTGCTGCTGCTGGAACAGGATCGCGCGCGCTGGGACCCGCTGTTGATCCAACGTGGCCTTAGCGCCCTGCAACGCACGGAAGCACTGGGTGGCGCGCTGGGCCCCTATGCGCTACAGGCCGCCATTGCCGCTTGTCACGCCCGCGCGCCAGTAGCAGCCGATACCGATTGGGTACGGATCGCAGCCCTGTATGACGCACTGGCGCAGCTGATGCCCTCCCCGGTAGTCGAGTTGAATCGTGCGGTTGCGGTTGCGATGGCCTTTGGACCCGAGGCCGGACTTGAACTCGCTGAGGCCCTGCGCGACGAGCCCAAGCTGGCAAACTATCATCTGCTGCCGGCGGTACTCGGCGACCTGCTCTACAGACTGAACCGCCGCGATGAGGCGCGTTGCGAGTTTGAACGTGCAGCCACGCTCACCCAGAACGCGCGAGAACGCAGCCTGCTGCAGTCGCGCGCGCGGGACTGCAGCCGGTAACCTACCGCCGAGGTGCAGGCGGCAGCCAGAGCCGCGCTGATCGTTTCCGGAGTCGTAGATGGCGTACCTACTGTTGATAATCGAGCCGCGTGAACAGCGCAGCGTCCGCGGACCGGTGGATGGCCGCGAGGTGTATGGCCGCATGCAGCGCTTTGCCGAAGATCTGCAGGCCCGCGGCCTGCTGGTGGCGAGCGAGTCCCTGAAATCGGATAAGGATGCGGTGCGAATCGAGGTCCGCGGCGGCAAACGCACGATGATCGACGGCCCCTACACGGAATCCAAGGAAATGATCGGTGGTTTCTTCATGCTCAACTGCAGCAGCCGTGCCGAAGCCGTGGAGATAGCCGGCGCCTGCCCCGCCGCAGAATGGGCAACGGTAGAGGTGCGAGAAGTCGGCCCCTGCTACGAGTAGAGCCGCAGCAAGCCGCCCCCCGCATCCGCTGCCAGGGTCGGGCTGGGCAACGGCGATCCGACTTGGCCGTCGATATGTCAGGCGCTTTTCGGCGACAATCGCCGCCCGATCCGTTTACTGCCAGAGATCGGGGCTCACACAGGGCCCAACCAGGCAGCGGCACCATCACCGACGATTCGAAAACACTTATGAGCCTGGTTCTGGGTCCGCGGGTGCCGCAGCGCGGCAACGCTTTTTCGCGCTGGCTGGGCCGCTGCCTGCTGCGTCTGATGGGATGGCGCATTGAGGGCACCCTGCCCGACCTGCCGAAGATGGTCCTGATTGGTGCACCGCACACCTCCAATTTCGATGGCGTGCTGGCGCTGGTTACGCTGACCACCGTTGGGTTGCGCGCCGGCACCATGATCAAGGACAGCGCCTTTAAGGGTGTGATGGGCGTCATCCTGCGCTGGTTCGGCGCGCTACCCGTCAATCGGCGCAGCCCCAAGGGTGTTATCGAGCAAACAATCGATACCTTCGCGCGCCACGAGCAGTTCGTGCTGTTGCTGGCGCCGGAGGGTACGCGCTCAGCTGCACCCGAGTGGAAGCGCGGGTTTCACCATGTTGCGCGCGGCGCCGGTGTGCCAATAGTGGCCGCAGCAGCCGACTATGCGCGTAGGCGCATCGTGTTCGCAGCCCCGCTCTACCCCAGCGACGACTACGCAGCCGATTTCGGCACCCTGATGGCGTTCTACGCCGCGCACGGCCCTGGCCGCCACCCGGAACGACTGTCACGGCCGCTGTGCGAGGCACAGGGGCGCACCTGGATTGCGACTACAGACGACGATCGGTAGTCGGAGCACCCACCACCGCCGAAGCCGCCGGGGACGGTGCTAAGGTTGCCGCCATCAGTAACGGAGTCAGGCATGTTGATTACGCTCGCCGTTGTCGCCATCGCACTGTTCGTCGGTCTGGCACTGCTCTGGCGGCGCCTGCAGCAGTTGAAGAAGCTGCTCGAAACCCTGAACCAGGATCAACGGCAGCTGGCAGCAGCCTGGAATGCACTGCCGGCCGATGCCGCTGCCTTGCTGCCGGCCGACAAGACACTTCTGAGCGTCGAGATTCTCAACGCAGCTGAGCTGGCGGCGCGGGAGTCCCGGTTTGCCGGCGTGCTGGGCAGCCTCACACCACAGTTGCTGCGCCGCCTTGTCTATCAGCAGACAGCGGACGTCATGCGCGCCGAACTGATCAGGCACGGCGTCCAGGCCGAGGTACGCCTTCATGGTCTGGCTTAGCGGTCTGTTGGTGCTGGCCGGAGCCGCCGGGCTGGCCTCGATGGGCTGGCACACCCTGCTGCTGCAGCGAGCGTTGCGTGAAAGCGCTGCTCAGCTGCAGCACAGCAGCCGGCTGCTGATGGAGTTGCAACGCCTGCAACAGCGGCAGGCGCGGTTGACCGATGTACAGCGCCTGGCCGAGTCCACGATCGATACCGGTGCCGATGTCGTCAAGGCCGTCCATCAAAGCATCGCGGCGATTCCGTTCGACGTGCTCGACACGGTCGCCGCAACCCGCGACGTCAGCCGTGTGGTACGCCGCACCCACGACCTGATCTCCGATGCCGTGTACGGCTCGATCAAGGGGGTCAACAAGGCGGTTGGGGGCGTGACGCGCAGCGTGCTGAAAACACCCAAGAAAGCTGGCGACGACAGCGACAGCTGACTCAGCGCGGCTGGTCGAGTGCGTTCAGTGCTTCGGCTACGCGCTGCTGATAGCCCTCGAACTCAGAGAAATCCGTCGCAATCGGCACTTGTATGGGCGCGCCATAGCGGACCTTGATGCGGGCAAATGGCTTGGGCAGCCTGAAGGCGTCCCAGCTGTTGAATGACCAGCGTCGCTCTGCCGTCGTGGCATACGGCACGATCGGCATGCCCGAGATACGGGCCATTTCAATGATGCCCGGCTTGACCTCAAACGCCGGCCCCAGCGGGCCGTCCACGGTCACGGCGCCCGGCAAGCCAGTCTTCAGGAGCTCGATCATCTCGTCCTTGGCCTCTTTGCCGCCTTTGCACTTGTCCCGCTTCTTTGAGCTGCCGCGTACCACCCGATGGCCGAGGCGCTGGCACAGAAACGCCACCGGATCGCCGTCACGTGAGCGCGACACGATCACTACATGCGGATGGCCGGTCTGCGCCAGGATTCCCGAAAACAGATTCTGATGCCAGATAGCCAGCACATAGCCGTTGGCAGGTGGGCGCTCCCCGACCGTCTCGAAGCGATAGCTTCGCGCCAGCAGGTGAACAATGGCGTGCACCAGGCGCAACAACAGATATTTGATCATTCCGCTTTCGATCCAGTAAGCGCGGACGCCCTGTATGCAGGGCTTGCCACATCATCGAAGGACCATGACGCGGATGCGTGTCCACGCGATGAACGCGTGGTCGAGGTCAGCTTAACGGTTTTGCGCGTCGTGAGCGATTATGCTGGTGCCATGTTCACACCTGCCCCTGCGATCACGAGCACCGCCGCGGACTGGCTGCGCAGATTGGCGCAACTCGAGGTTGCCAGCCCTTTTGCGTTCGAACTCAACGCACGTTCCTGCCTGCGGCTGAACCTGACCGCCGACAACGCTGCATTGGGTCGCATCGATGCTGCGGACACTGCGGCATTTGCGACGTTTGTGGACGCACAGATCAGCGCAGCAGGCGCAGACTACGCCGCTGGCGGTTATTCAGAGAATCGGGCGCTGTACCAGCGCAGTCCGGTATTCGGCAGCCAGCAGGCCGATGCGCGCACCCTGCACTTGGGCATCGATCTATGGCTTGCCGCAGGCACACCGGTGTTCGTCGTGCTCGGCGGCGTCATCCACAGCATTCAGGACAACGCGCAGTTCGGTGACTACGGCCCTACCGTAATTCTCCGCCATGAGCTCGAAGGCCGGGTGTTCCACACGTTGTACGGGCATCTCTCCAGGCGCACCCTGTCGGCCCTGGATGTGGGCCAGACCCTCGCGACCGGCACCGCGCTAGGCTGGCTCGGCGAGCCGCATGAGAACATGGGCTGGCCACCGCATCTGCATTTCCAGATTGTGATCGACCTGCACGGACACTGGGGTGATTATCCCGGGGTCTGCAGGCTGGCTGAGGCCGAGCGGTGGCTGCACAACTGTCCGGACCCGAATCTCCTGCT
>JBFJKG010000179.1:0-4969 GCA_041635075.1 Solimonas sp. | reverse complement strand
CGCACCGGAGCCGACGATCAACAGGTCGGTGGTCTGGTCCCAATGCCTGACCTCATTACGCTGCAGCGGCGCAGCGGCCTCCAGGTTCGGGGCGCTGGCGCTGGCGGCACCCGCCGCCGCCAGCCCCAGCGACTTCAGAAACTGCCGGCGGCTGTGGGTGTCGCTGGGGTTGCGAGGCCTGTTCACACGAGATCGCCGGTAACGTCGATAGCGGGCGCGAGCGCTGCGTGGAGGTTCATCGGCCGCTGCTGGATCTACTCGATCTTCTCGTAGCTATCCTTGCCGGCGCCGCACTCCGGGCACATCCAGTCGTCGGGGATATCTTCCCAGCGCGTGCCGGGGGCGATGCCGGTGTCCGGGTCACCCAGTGCTTCGTCATACACATGACCACAGATCACACACTCGTACTTCGCCATGGCATCTCTCGGCTGCGGCGCATCAGCGCCGGTGGATGGAACCTTGAAACCTCAGGATTGCGCAGTCATCGCAGCGTGGCGTGCTGCATATGGGTGAGACTTTGCTGCGCGTATGCGCGGCCGGCGGGCATCTGATCCGTTCGCACGTTGCCGCGGCCGCCGCGAGTCCGGAGAATGCCGCCGCATGATCATACAGACCGCATTGCCTCTACATGGCCGCAGCTTGCTGACGGCACTCACGTTCGCTACCTGCACGCTGACGACCTGGACGTTGGCGTCTGCACAGGCACCTACCGCCGAGGTCGAGGCGGCTTCGGCTGCGCAGCCGCAGACTGAGGCGGCTGCCGGCGACGCCCCGGCTACCGCGCTCGCCCCGGTGGTGGTGATCGGTACGGTGCAGCCGCGCAGCGAACTCGACATGCCGGCGGCAGTGGGCCGTGTAGATGCCACCGCGCTGCACGACGGTCAGCCACAGATCTCGCTGGCCGAAAGCCTTGGACGGGTGCCCGGCATCACCGTGCGCGAGCGCAACAACTATGCACAGGACCTGCAGATCCAGAGCCGCGGATTCGGGGCGCGGTCCAGCTTTGGCGTGCGCGGCGTGCAGCTGCGGCTGGACGGCATCCCGGTCAGCGCCCCGGATGGGCAGGGGCAGTCATCCGGATTTCTGATCTCCGCGCTGGACCATATCGAAGTCCTGCGCGGTCCTTTGGCGTACGGCTACGGCAATAGCGCCGGCGGCGTGGTCGCGGCGTGGAGTGCGGCGGCGCCAGAGCGCACCGAATGGCGGGCCCAGGTCGGTGCCGGCAGCGACAACACCTGGCGCGGTGCGCTGGCCGCGGGCGGCCAGGGGTTGGAGGGGAAGGTGGGATACCGCGCCGAACTGGCGCAGTTCCGTACCGATGGCGCGCGCCCGCATAGCGAGGCCGAGCGTACGCAGGCTGCGCTGGTGGCAAACGCCGATCTTGGCGCCGGCCGGCGGCTGAGCCTGCTGTTCAACAGCGTATCGCAGCCGGAAACACAGGACCCGCTGGGGCTGACACGCGCGCAGTACGACGACAATCCGCGCCAGACCACGGCCGTCGCACTGACGTACAACACGCGTAAGCGTGTGGACGACCGTCTGGGTGGGCTGCGCTACCAACAGGACCTGGCCGGCGGCGATAGCTTTGAGTTGGTGGCATTTGGCTCCACCCGAGCGGTGGAGCAATACCTGTCGATACCGAAGTCCGTGCAGGCCTCGACTCCGACCAACGCTGGCGGCGTGATTGATCTGGAGCGCAGCAACGTCGGCGCCGAGGCGCGCTATGTAAAGCGCTGGACCGGACTGACACTCAGCCTGGGTCTGGAGGCACAGCGTCTGGACGAGGCGCGGCATGGCTACGAGAACTTCGTCGGCGACACGCTGGGTGTCCGTGGTGCGCTGAGACGCGACGAGGACAATCGCCTCAACAGCTTTGATCAGGTCGTGCTGGCGGAATGGCAGCCCGCGCCCGAGTGGTTGTGGGTGGCGGCGCTGCGCCACAGCGCCCTGCGCTTCGATTCGAATGATCACTACATCACCGGCGACAATCCGGATGACAGCGGCGCGCAGCGCTTCTCTGAAACCACCCCGGCGCTTTCCGTGCAGTACCGGATCAATGCGCCCAGCCGCATCTATGCAAGCTGGGGCGAGGGCTTCGAAACGCCAACCGCCAACGAACTGTCGTATCGCCCAGACGGTGGCAGTGGCTACAACAGCGCGCTCAAGGCTGCGCGCAGCCGCACCACTGAAGTGGGTTACAAGCGCAGCCTCGGCGCGCGCGGGCTGCTGACGCTGGCCGCCTATCACACCGATACTCACGACGAGATCGTACCGGCGATCAACAGCGGGGGCCGTACCAGCTACCAGAACGCACCCGGCACACGGCGGCGCGGTGTGGAGCTGGCTGTGGATGCGGCGCTGACTGCTGACTGGAACGCGTACTTCGCAGCAGACCTGATTGATGCCCACTTCTCTGACGCTTATACCTCGGTCAGCGGTGGCAACCCGGCCACGGTGGATAGCGGCAATCGGGTGCCGGGCGTCGCTCGCAGTAACCTGTTCGGCGAGCTCGGCTGGCGGCGCGGGCGCGACGGCTGGTCGGCTGCGCTGGAAGGGCGTTACGTTGATTCGGTTCCGGTCAACGATCTGAATAGCGATGAAGCCGCTGCCTACACCGTGGTGGGCGCGCGCGTGATCTACGGACGCACTGCGGATTGGGGCGGCTACCGCCTGTTCCTGCGTGGTGACAATCTGCTGGATCGCGACTACGCCGGATCGGTGATCGCCAACGAAGGCAATGGGCGCTACTTCGAGCCCGGCGTCGGGCGTTCGGTGTTTGCTGGCCTGGAGCTGCGCTTCACACCCTAGTTCGACCTTGCGACGCAGGTTCAGCGCGCGCGGGCTCACCCATTTGAATCATGCGGCTGCATCCGTGCCGCCGCTATCGTCGCTGCATGCACCGCGCCGGAGGAGGCGCGGCCACGCTCTGGATTCAAGAACTAGGCACTGACCATGACCGCACCCACTGATACCCCGGCGGCGCCCGCTGCGCCGAAGCCGACGCGCATTGCCCCGATCGTCACACTCGACGCCAAGAGCTTCTGGGATGCGGCTGACCAGGAGAAATTCATCGGTCAGAAATGCGGTGACTGCGGGCTGCTCACGTTTCCGCCAAGGCCGATGTGTCCGCAGTGCCACAGCCTCAATCGCCAGGACGTCGAACTGTCCGGCAAAGGCACGGTGCATGCATGGACGATTCCGCGGCACCCGCAGCCGTTTGGCTTCAAGGAGTCCCCGATCGTTGCCGTGATCCAGCTTGCGGAAGGGACCCGTTTCGTTTCGAACGTGGTCGGCGTCGGCTATGACGAGATCAAGCAGGACATGGAAGTCGAAGTGTGCTTCGAGCCAACCATGAACAACCACAAGGTGCCGGTGTTCCGGCCCGTGCACAAGTAAGGAACGACCATGGCCCGCACCTTTAACGAAGCCGCAATTGCCGGCATCGGACAGACTGAATTTTCCAAGGCTTCTGGCCGCAGTGAGCTGCAGCTTGCTGCCGAATGCGCCAAGGCCGCCTGCGACGACGCCGGGGTCAGCCCGCATGACATCGACGGCATGATCACCTTCACGCTCGACAACAGCGACGAGGTCAATCTCGCGCGTTGTCTGGGGGTCAAGGATCTGGCCTACACCACACGCATTCCCGGTGGCGGCGCGGCGGCGGCGGCCACGATTTACCAGGCGATGGCCATGGTCAACGCCGGACTCTGCAACAACGTGCTGGTCTGGCGTGCGATGAACGAGCGCAGCCAGTATCGCTTCGGCCAGAATCCGCAAGCGCAGCAGATGGCCTACCAGTCGGGCAACGGTACCGGTTCGATGCTGTGGTGCGTGCCGTTCGGCGCAATGACACCGGCGAGCTGGGCAGTGCTGCAGGCGCAGCGCTACATGCACACCTACGGCGTTACCAATCGTGATCTTGGCTACATCTCCGTGCAGCAGCGCAAGTACGCTGCGAACAATCCGGCAGCCTGGTTCTATGGCAAGCCGATCACGCTGGAAGATCATCAGAACTCGAAGTGGATCCAGGAGCCTTGGTTGCGGCTGCTGGACTGCTGCCAGGAAAGTGACGGCGGCGTGGCGATGCTGATCACCAGCTTGGAGCGCGCGCGTGACCTCAAGCAGAAGCCGGTGCGCATACTCGGTGCCGCGCAGTCGATCCCTTACAACGTCGAGGTGATCTCGAACTACTACCACGAGGACATGACGGTCATGCCCGAGGCCGTGGGCGTGGCCAAGCGCCTGTGGAAGCAGACCGGCCTGCGCCCGTCGGACATGCAGGCGGCGATGCTGTACGACGCCTTCACGCCGCATGTGCTGCTGCAGCTTGAAGCCTTCGGCTTCTGCAAGCGCGGTGAGGCGGCGGAGTGGGTCAAGTCGGGTGGCATGGCGATCGACGGTGCGCTGCCGGTCAACACCAACGGCGGTCTCACCGGCGAGGCCTACATCCACGGCATGAACAGCATGGCCGAAGGTGTGCGCCAGATCCGCGGCACCTCGCACAACCAGGTGCAGCGAGTGCAGAACGTGCTGATCTCCTCGGGCATGGCTGGCGCAATTCTGTCGAAGGACTGAAGCGACGATGCCGGTGCTGCATCTCAAGCTCGACACCGGTATCACCCTGCCGGGCGAGCCGCCGCTGCAGGTCGGCGCATCGGTCTGGTGGCCTGAGCAGGTGGCGCAGGCGACGGCGCTGCTGGTCTGTCTGCCGGGCGGCAACATGAATCGCCGCTACTTCGATCTGCTGCCGCCGGTCGCGGACGGCGAAGTATGTGATGACAGCTACTCCTTTGCGGCGCAGATGACCGCGCGCGGCTTCATCGTCGCCGCGTTGGATCATCTGGGCCTGGGTGACAGCAGCAAGCCGGAAGACGGCTGGCAGCTCACCGCCGATGTGCTGACGCAGGCCAATGCAACCGCCACGGCGGAGCTGCAGACGCGTCTGCGTGAAGGGCGTCTGGCCGAAGGT
>JBFJKG010000178.1:0-4975 GCA_041635075.1 Solimonas sp. | reverse complement strand
TTCCTGACGCCGCAGCAGTTCAGCAGACACCGCGGTCACCACCGGCAACGGCACCTGCCTGAGCATGGCGGCCGCGCTGCGCGGGTCCAACTGCAGGCAGACCTCGGCAAGGAAAGGGGTGGCCAGCCGTTTTGCAACATCAACGACCTGCCTGGGATCGAGCAGTCCGGCCACGCGCGCGCACAGCATCGGCCCCATGACCTTTTCCGCGATGATCGCGATGATCGCAGCCGGCAGCAGCTTGGTCGCGGCAACCAGCTTGCCAAACAGCGCCCGGTCTTCTTCGTGCAGCGCCGCACCCACCGCGCCGCGCAACCGCCGCAGATCGGCGACGCTCTCCTCGCCCAGCGCGTCCAGCTGATCCACCGACACGCCCAGCAACCGCGAAAGCTTGACCAACTCGGCATGTATCAACAGTGCGCTCATGGCCTCATCCCAGCAGCACGCGCCGTACGACGCCGCGCAGCAGTGCCGGCACATGATGCAGGGCGCGCTCGGTGGAATCCGCCAAGGCCGCGCGCTGCTGCTTTTTGGCTGCTCGGATCAGGTCGGCCAGGTATTGCCTGTGCTCGGGACTCAGCGTCGCCAGCGGCGGCAGGTCAGCGGCCGACCGGCCCAGCTCGCGCCGCAAACTGTCTGCTGCAGACTGCGCCATTTCCTACCCCTCCCCCGCGTTCAGGATACGGCCCGGCGCTTATGCGTCGAGTGCAGCACCACCCTCTGATTCAGCGTCGGCATCCGGGCCACCGTCTCCCTCGGCCTCAATGCGGTCCAATCCGACCAGACGGTCACCCTCGACCGGCCGCATGATGCGTACACCCTGCGTGTTGCGTCCTGCGACGCGAACCTCCGCAACCCGGGTGCGGATCAGGTTGCCGGTCTCGGAGATCAACATGATCTCGTGACTCTCGTCGACCACTACGGCCCCGATCAGTCGTCCAGTCTTGTCATTTAGCTGCTGGCCGATGACGCCCTGACCACCACGCCCCTTGCGAGGGAACTGGTCGACAGGCGTGCGCTTGCCATACCCGAACTCGGAAACTGTCAGGATTTCGCCTTCGGCACCCGGCACGATCAGCGCGATGACGCGTGCGCCGTCACCCGCGCTCTCGACTGCATCGTCGGCGTCCTCGCCCACGGCCGTCGAATCATCCGCCTCGTCCTCGCTAGCGGCGAAGGTTTTGGTCAGGCGCATGCCTCTGACACCGGTGGCGCCACGGCCCATGGAGCGCACCTCCTGTTCGTTAAAGCGCATTGCGCGGCCGGCGTCTGAAATCAACAATATGTCGCTGTCGCCGCTGGTCAGTGCCACATCGACCAGTGCGTCATCCACCCGCAGATCCACGGCGATGATGCCGTTGGAACGCACATTCTGGAATGAAGAAAGCTCGGTCTTCTTGACCGTGCCGCGGCGGGTTGCCATGAAGACGTAGGCCTTCTGACTCGGGTCCGTTGCCCCCGGCGCCGCGTCTTCGAACGACTTGATCGGCAGCACCGCGTTGACCCGCTCATCCGTCTCCAGCGGCAGAATATTGTTGAACGGCTTGCCACGTGAGCCGCGCGAACCGGACGGCAACTCGAACACTCGCAGCTTGTAGCACTTGCCGGCACTGGTGAAACACAGCAGCGTGTCGTGCGAATGCGCCACCCACAGACGATCGACAAAGTCCTTGTCCTTGTGGGTAGCCGCAATTTTGCCGCGACCCCCGCGCTTCTGGGCCTGGTATTCGGTCAGCGGCACGCCCTTGACGTAACCCTCGTGCGACAAGGTGACGACCATATCCTGCGGCGTGATCAGGTCTTCGTGAGCGATGTTCAGTGCTGCATCGGTAATCTCGGTGCGGCGCGCATCACCGTAGGCCTCCTTGATCTCCAGCAGCTCGCCCTTGATGACCGACAGCAGCCGCTCCTCAGAACCGAGGATGTCGAGATAGTCGAGAATCGACTCCAGCAGCTGCTTGAATTCTTCGTGAATCTTGTCCTGCTCGAGTCCGGTCAGCCGATGCAGACGCAGTTCCAATATGGCCTGAGCCTGAGCCTCGGAAAGCCGGTAGCCGCCATCGACGATGCCGAAATCCAGCTCCAGATCCTGGGGCCGCGAGGCATGGGAGCCCGCTCGCTCCAACATGGCCGTGACCGGGCCCGGAGCCCAGGTGCGCGCCATCAGGCCGACGCGTGCTTCCGCGGGGCTCGGCGAATGCCGGATCAGTTCGATCATTTCATCGATATTCGCCAACGCCACCGCCAAACCTTCCAGCACATGCGCCCGCTCGCGCGCCTTGCGCAGCAGGTAGCGTGTACGACGGGTCACGACCTCGCGGCGATGTCGCAGGAAGATCTCCAGCAGCTCCTTCAGCGGCAGGATGCGCGGCTGACCGTTGTCCAGCGCCACCATATTCAGGCTGAAGACCGTCTGCAGCTGTGTGTGCTGGAACAGGTTATTGAGCACAACCTCGGCATTCTCTCCACGCCTGAGTTCGATCACCATGCGCGTGCCGTCCTTGTCGGACTCGTCACGCAGTTCGGTGATGCCTTCGATGCGCTTGTCCTTCACCAGCTCGGCAATCTTCTCCAGCAAGCGGGCCTTGTTCACCTGGTACGGCAGCTCGGTGACGATGATCGCCTGCTTATCGGCGCTAACGTCCTCGAAGTGGGTGCGTGCGCGCACGACGATGCGGCCGCGCCCGGTGGCGTAGGCGTTGACCATGCCATGCACGTCGAGGATCAGGCCGGCGGTGGGAAAGTCCGGCGCCGGAATATGCTGCATCAGCTCCTGCAGCTGGATATCCGGATTGTCGATCAGGGCCACGCACCCGTTGATGACTTCGCTCAGGTTGTGCGGCGGGATGTTGGTCGCCATACCCACGGCAATACCGGCGCTGCCGTTGATCAGCAGCTGAGGTACGCGCGTTGGCAGTACCGACGGCTCGTTCTCGGAGCCATCGTAGTTGGGCTGGAAGTCGACGGTGTCCTTGTCGATATCGGCCAGCAGTTCATGCGCCAGCTTGGACATGCGCACTTCGGTGTAACGCATGGCAGCCGGGGAATCGCCATCCACCGATCCGAAATTGCCCTGACCGTCGACCAGCAGATAGCGCATCGAAAAATCCTGCGCCATACGCACCATCGTGTCGTACACCGCGCTGTCGCCGTGCGGGTGATATTTACCGATGACGTCACCCACGATACGCGCGGATTTCTTGTAGGGCTTGTTGTAGTCATTGCCCAGTTCCTTCATCGCGTACAGAACGCGGCGGTGTACCGGCTTCAAGCCATCGCGGGCATCCGGCAGCGCGCGCCCGACAATCACGCTCATCGCGTAGTCGAGGTAGGAACGGCGCATCTCGTCTTCGAGATTGACGGGCAGAACTTCTTTAGCGAAATCGGTCATGGCTAGCGCTCACCGCCGCACCGTAAGCGGGCGGATTAATCGTTCGGAAAACCGGGTTTTGTTCGGCGTTTTATTTGTCAACAAATCTTAACACGCCCACCCCATCCGCGTCGGCTTTTGCAGCCCGTTTCCCGGCACTCGGTAATGCTGATATCCGCCCCCTATACGCGCGTTGCGGTTCGCCGCTGCCGCAGGGTCAAGCCGGCTACGGCGCCTGCAATCAGCAGCAGCGCCGCCAGACTCAGTATCAGGTCACGAGCCGCATGTCCCAGCGGGTTCAGGAACTGCCATTTGTGCAGCCGCGAGAAGCTGCTCTGCTCCGCCACGTCCAGCGGATTGACCCGAGCCGCGACCACACCGGCCCGGCTGTCGACGAACAGCAGGTGGTCAGCAGACTCCAGCCGCCAGACCGGCAGCCGTTTGTTGGCGAATCCGTACTCATCGGAAAAGCCCGCCTGCGGCGTCGCCATTGCCGTCATTGGCAACCCGGCCAGTGCAACAGCCAGTTCGGCATCGCCGCCCGGGTGCACATGCCCGCTTGAGGCGTCCAGTAGACTCACACGGCCTGTGGACTCGACGCGCCAGAACGCCTGCGCGCCGCGCGCGGGCAGCAGCGTGATTGACTGCGCGGGCTGATCGAGGCGTCCGGGCGTTCGCAACGCCTCCACGGCGTAGACGGAGGGGGACGCCGCCACGCTTGCCCGCAACGGCGACTGGGTCAGCAAATGAAACAGGCCGCTACCCCCCAGCATCAGCGCCGGCGCCCAGATGACCCACGCCAGCAGGCGATGCAGACGCCGCGCGGAGGTCACGCCTGCCTTTGCCGCCGGAACGGACAGCATCACCAGTCCGAGCATCGCCATGGCGAGGACACTGAGCACGGCAGCCGCGATCAACGGCAGACGCATCCATTCCGCGGAATCGAGCCACGCCAGCGTGTGCACCGCCTGAAACACGACAAGCAGCGCGTTCTTGCGGCGGTCGTTGAGAGACCCCAGGCGATCTTCGCCGGTATGCACATACACACTGAGTCGATCCTTGCGATCAAAGCGGATGCGCCAAACCGGCAGCAGACGATTGACCGCCGGATACTCGCTGGTGAAGCGGGTGAGCCGCTCGGCATCGGCAACGGCTTCCACAGCGCCACTGAAATGCCGCGCGAGCAGCTCCGCGCGCTGGCGATCGGCATCTGGGAGCGCTTGTCCGGTGACGGCGTCAGCGTAGTGCCACCCCACCCGGTCGGCGTCCGCCCATTGCCAAAGCCAGGCACTGTCCTGCCGCAGCACGCGCGCATAGCTGACTTCGCGCACACCGAGATTCCTCAGCACCGATTCCAGCGGCTGCAGTTGATCAATCGAGATCTCTGCATCGACGGCAGGCGGCGAGAACGCCACCGGCAGCGGGTTGGTCCATGACATCAGCGGATGCAACAGCCCCGACCCTGCCCAAAGCAGCATTGCCAGACCCGCCACCCAGGACAGACGCCGATGCCAGCGCCGCATTTTCAGGCTCAAGCGCCCAGCTCCAGCCGCAGCCCGCCGAACAGCGCGCGCCCTTCGCCTGGATAGAAGATGTTGCGATTAC
>JBFJKG010000177.1:0-4997 GCA_041635075.1 Solimonas sp. | reverse complement strand
CTTGAGTACCCGGTAGAGCGTGATTTCGCGCTTGAGTCCGATCAGACCGGGCGCATCCAAGGCGAACTTGAAGACCCGCAGCTCTCGCGTCTTGTCGTGTTCGGCCAGCCACGCCTCGCCGTAGCCACCCTCGCCCAGCGGTCGCTGCAATCGCCAGTGCGGCCGATGCGGCGGGCAGTCGCCCGCCACGAACCCCAGCCGCGGCATCGGCATCGCGGGGCTGACCGACTCCACCGTCACCGGCACAACCAGACGGTAGCCGTAGCCGTGCACGGTCTTCAGCAACTGCTGGTCATCATCGCCCAGGGCCGCTCGGAGCTTGGCGACCGCCTTGGTCAGCACCGACTCGGACAGGATGCGGCCCGGCCACACGGCGTCCTGCAGCTCCTCCTTGGTCACCACCTCTCCGGGGTGGCGCAGCAGGTGCAGCAGCAACTCCAGCGGCTTGGGCTCCAACTTGATCACGGCACCGCTCACGCTCAACTCCAGCGTGCGCCCCTCGAAGCGACAGTTTCCGAAACGCCAGACCCAGTCCTTGTCGGTCGTTTCCGCTGGCATGTTCTCGCTTGGCGTGCGGTCGCTCACCTTTCCCCCATCTGTGTTCGGTTTGCGGTGAATCGTCGGGAAATCGTCGGGATTCGGTCAGGAGTTTAGCCCGTGGGCGTGGCGAAGTAGCGGCACGCCCTCACTGAGCCCGACGATGCCCCTCTCAGCCACTGTCCTTCCCTCCAGCCGCTGGGCGCCTATCGTGGCCGTGATGCTGCTGGTCATGAGCGCGCCGAGCGAGGCCCAGAAGACGCCTTCGCGCGCACAAGCAAGTCCGTCGGCCGCCACCGCCGACATGCGGGTGAGAAATCCGGGTGGAACCGAACGCGCCGAAGCGGAATCCATCGCCGAAGGCAGCCCGGATGTCCGCGAAGGGGCCCGCCGCCTGAAGCTGCGTGGCATCGAGGCGGCCATTGCCATCTCGGCCCTGCGCAGCGTGTTTCACAGCCCGGAACGCGATCTCTATCAGGCGCTGCTGGCCGCGCGTTACCTGAAGCCGGACCTGCTGCAGGCCTACCGCGATACCGACCGGCTGGCGGCAACGGCATTTGACCGCAAGCTGGTAGACCTCGGTGAACCGCCGCCGCTGCGCGCCCTGATGCTGCTGCGCTTCTTCCCCGGATTCGACTTCGACCGTCTGTTCGCCTTGATGCAGCAGACCCGAAGCGCAACGCATGACAATTTCCTTGCGGTGATGAGCGCCACCGACCCCACGGCCGACCAGATCGTCCGTACCGGCCACCGCTATCACGCCGGCCACCAGCTTCCCGACGGCCGTGGCCGCTACTTCCCGCAACCAGCGGATGTGCACGCGATGGTGCGCGCGGAACACCCGGGCACCCGCCACGTCCAGATCTGGTCGCAGCTGCTGCGCGCAGGCTATGCCGCCGATCTGGTGTTCAGCGAACTGCCAATAGGCGAGATTGACCGCAGCGGACGCCCGCTGGATGCCGTCGCCGGTTGTGTCGCTGCGCGCTTTCCGGGCATGCGTCCGGGCCAGAACCCGTCGGTCGTGATTCGCATCGCTGCCGATGGCAGCGCCAGCTTCGAGGAAAAGGACAGCGATTGCTACGCCACCTTTGCCCAGCAGCTCAGGAGTGAAGGTACCTCTCGCAGCCTCACCACCGAGGTCATCGGTCTCGGTATCAGCTGCCAGCCTGTCGGCAACCCGCATTGCGCACCTGAACGCTCGCAACTGATAGACGCCGTGCTTGAGCGTGCCGGCTTTGCGCCGGAGAAGCGCTGATGTGGCGTCCCTCCCGCCCCGGTCACACGGAACACCTTGATCAGGAGAGCACGCCCATGGACGACCGCCTGCTTCAGCTTCATCACCTGCCCTCGCGCGTTTCAGCTTTCGCTGCCGCGATATCGCTCGTCGTGATGGCGTCATCGACACCGCTGAGCGCGGCGCCGGTGTCAACGGCGGCGGCAGCAAAACTGCTGCCCGGGCGCTGGCAGACCATCACGCATGACAAGGAAACCGGCGTCAGCGAGACGCTGGTGATCGAGTTCGCTGCGGACGGCAGCTACAGCACGCAACTGCAAAGCAGCCACTTCAAGTCACCGCGGTTCAGTGCACGTGGCGGCTATGCCATCACCGATGCAGACGGCAAGGGATTCACGCTGAAGATCACGCGAAAGCTGGAAGACCCCGAGTCCGACAAGGCCGATGCCTTCGAGATCCAGCGTATCGAGGTGGTGGATGACAACACCCTCAAGGCCGCCGATGGCGCCATCGTGCAGCGCGTCAAGTGAACGCAGGAGAGCCTACGATGAATGCATTTGCCGATGGTGCACGCCGACTTCTCACCGCGTTGTGCCTGTTGTCGGGCCTGCTGATCAGCCATCAGGTTGGCGCGGGTGAGTTCTGCTTCGGCGCTGCCGGCCAACAGTGCGGAGAGTTCCGCAGGGGCGCACTGCAAGGCATCGCCTTCTGCGCTTCTGTCCCTGTCGTCAACCACGGCGTATGTCAGGTCAGTGGCGGCAGCATGAGTCACGATCCGTGCTGCGTCAGCCATCCTGACGGCGTGTTCTGCGGCAAGACGCCGGAAACCCGTAGTTGCCAACTGGAATGGGACCGGGCGGTGCATCGCGCGGTCTGGGGCTATCACTGGAACCGCCTGGTCAATACCGGTCGCGAGTACCACAGCGCCACGGTCGTGCGTGCCGACTTCTGCGCCAAGCCCGGCGCGGGCGTGCATCGGCTGGACCGCGGCTACTGCTGTTCGGGCCGTTCGCATCGCGCCAGTTTCTGGGATCGGCTCGGGCGCCCCGATCTTTACCGGTGCGATCGCTGATGCGCGCCTCTACCGCACTGTCCGCGCTGGCGCTAACGGCCTACCTCGCGGTCGCTCCCGCGATCGCGCAGCTGAACGGGCTGGATCCGCGACAACGCGAGCCGGTCACTCAGCAGACGGCGAAATCCCCGCAGCGCGCCGGACTGAGCCTCAGCCTGCCGGCACCGCGCATCGACCGCTGGAGCGTGGTTGGCCATCCAGGCCAGCAGGACGGCGCACGCACTGGCGACACCCTGCGCCTTGAAGGTCCGGCATTGGATGTCGAGCATCTGCAATTGGAGACACGGCTGGGCGACCGCAGCATCCGCTTTCCACGCCAGCCCGGCGGCAGCTCCGATCACATCGACTTTCTAGTGCCCACGGATGCCATCACTGGCGGCATCGGCGTGACGTTGCAGGCCTCCACACCGGGCTCGGAAGCCGCCGTGCTATCCACCGCATTCGGCGTTTGCGATCACGTCAACATTTACTCCGTAGCGCCGACGGCGATTGGCTACAACCCCAAGCATTTGAATGCGGAAGGCCAGCCTCTGCTGAATCGCAAGGCGTTGCTCCTGCGCGGCGAATGCCTGCGTGACCTCAGCTTTGAACGGCTGGGCGCGCAGCGCGTGCTGCGCGTGGGTGGCGGCATGCTGGTCATCGGCGGCATACGCAGCACCGCCTTTTCCGAGGTGGTGCTCGAACTGGACCGCTTCATTCCACCGCGCGGGGCCAGCCGGGCCGAGGGTCATCTGCAGCTGATCACCCCCGCGCGCGGGCCCAAGCTGATCGTTGAAGACGCCTTCACGCTGCAGGCGCGGGGCATTGCGCCGTGACCTGCCTTCCGCTTTACCCCCACTGTTCGACCACGCGAGCACGCACTGCCATGCCATTCTCACTGCCGTTCCTGCGTAACACCTTGATGCTCACCGCCACCGTTCTGCTGGCTGCCTGCGCTACCAGCGCCGGACGGACTACCGCTATGCCTGCCAGCGACGACTGGTCCCTGGCACGCACAGCGCTGCTCGACAGCGACTGGGCAACGGCTCAGATTCCGCTGGCGCGCCTGCTGCAGCAGGACCTCAGCAACGGCTACCTGCAGTTCCTGCACGCGCTCACCGAGGAAAACCTCGGCAACGCCGGCGCGCGCGCGCGACTGGAGATGGCCGCGGTCGGTTACGAGAACGCGGCCCGCTTTGCACCCGGACATTACTGGTCGCTGCTGCATCTGGGCTTTCTTGAACTGCAGCGCGGCAACCACTCCCAGGCGCAGGCGCGCTTCTCGGAGGCGGCGATCGATCAACCGCAACGCTGGGAAGCCTTTTATGGTCTCGGGGTGGCCTCCTACTACCGGCGTGACCTGGCGTTGCTGCGTCTGGCTGCGCAGCGCAGCCTGGCGCTGGCACCCGACCGGCCCGATGTCATTCGCCTCGGCGCGTTTGCACTGGCGGCTGAGGGCGAGCCGGCGGCGCGCGACCTCGTGCGCCGCCTCGCAGCCTCCGCCGAGGAAGCGGACGCCAGCCGCTACACCGAGCGGCGGGTAGCCGAGTATCTGAACGCGGTCATGGCGTCAGAGGTCGGTGCCATGCCCGCAAGCGCCCGCACCCCGTCGTTGGTAGTGGCCCACGCCGGTGCCGAGACTCACAACGTGGATACGGAGCCGCGCGCGCCTGAAGAGGTCAGTCCCAATCAGGTCGTCGTTGAAGTGACCATCCTGCTGAACTCGGTGCTCGATCAGGCCAACCGGGGCGTCAACCTGTTTGATGGCCTGCGCGTACTCTATGGCTACAGCAACGCGCTCACCCAGACCATAGGCAGCTTTGGCCGCGAGAGCACGCGCACGATCACGTCGCAGATCTCGACTTCGCAGCTCGACTACAGTCTCAATCTGTTCAATGACTCAGGCCAGTACTACAGCGTGGTCGCGCGGCCCTCGATCACCGCGCACCTGGGGCGCGAATCGCAGTTCTTTGCCGGTCGCACCCTCAACGTCGAGGTCAGCGGCGTCAACCTCGGGCAGCTGCAACCCATAGACGTCGGCGTGCAGCTTAATGTGATGCCGGAAGCCATCAGCGAACGACGAGTCACGTTCCGGCTCGATGCCGCGCGCTCTTTCCTGTCTCAAGACCAGATAGGCACCTTCGACAAGTCGCTGACCACGTTCCGGCAATCGGT
>JBFJKG010000176.1:0-5040 GCA_041635075.1 Solimonas sp. | reverse complement strand
GACTCGGATTTCGAGACGTCCTGATCCACCACCGTGACATTGCCCGCGCTCTTCAGGTCCGTCGGTGCGCCCGGCAGCACACCGGCGAACACGCGCCACCCCTGCTGCGACAGCGCCTTGACCAGCAGATTGGCCTGGCCGACGTTGGCGCCGGTAATAAATGCACTCTTCACATCGCGCTCCGCACGATTAGGCGGTCATCGCCGCCAGCCGGCGGTACCGCAAAAAAAAGCGGGCAGTGTTCGCTGCCCGCTTGTTGCCTTCAAATACGCGTGCCGCCCACTACACTCAGTGGCCGCCGCGCGCCGCAGCTTCCGGGCTGAACATCGCCGGGGTCAGCGGCACGTTGATGCGCCACCAGTTCTTGCTCTCGTTGGTCAGATAACCCGCCTCGTAGGCATTGGCCGTCAGATCGTGATAGATCGAGCCGCCGCGATGGTAGGTGCCAGATTCCTGCGAGTAGAAGTAATTGACGAAGGCGATGCGCCACAGCTGGCCACGCGCGTCGTAGTTGTCTGCCCACAGCGCAAGCCAGGTGTCTTCATCGGCGTACAGACGGCGCTTGCTGTAGATGTGACGCATGCCGTCCTTGAGGTAACCCTCGACGATCCAGACGCGGTGCAGCTCGTAGCGCACGTAATCCGGGTTCGGCGTGTTCGGCGTGATCAGCTCTTTGTAGGAAACGCTGGGATCGTTGAACTTGAAGTTGTTGTACGGCACCAGCATTTCCTTCTTGCCGACCAGCTTCCAGGTGTAGCGCTCGGGCGAGCCGTTGAACACGTAGTCGTCGTCGACGGTACGCAGACCGGCCGGCGGCACCGGGTAGTCGCAGCAGACTTCAGGCGCCTGACGCACGCGACGGATGCCGGGCTGGTACTGCCAGGACTGCGTGGCATCGTTCTTGAAGTTGTTCGGCTGATAGCCGACCGCAACAAAGCCCTTGTCACGCTCCGGCAGGTAGTAGCCGGTGTAGAAGTAGGAGTTGATCTTGTCGGTGAACGAGGCGCGCTTGTTCGGATCCGGGTTGTTGCCCAAGTTCATCGTCATGAACTTGTTGCGGCCCCAGGCGATGCTGCCATTGCCGTAGACATCGGCGATATCAGTCACGACCGATTCAGTCCACGCACGATGCGGATTGATGATGTTCCAGACGGCCTCGATGCCGGTGCTGGCAAACGGGAACGGAATTGCGCCGGTGGTGCCGGTAATGCCCAGGCCGCCGTCAACCACCTCGGCGCTGACCGCATTCTTCTTGACCGTGGGGCATACCCAGTCCGCAAAGCGGAAGTCGCGGCGGCTCGGGTACACATTCATCTTGTACGACTGCGGATACTTCTTGAACAGCGCCTTCTGACCTTCGGTCAGCTTGTCGGCGTGCTGCTGGTAGTTCTGCGCGGTGATGGTCAGCACCGGCTTTTCGTCAGCGTAAGGGCCGGGCTCGAAGCCATGCTTGCTCTTGACCCCAGGCCAGGTCTTGTACCACTTGCCCGTGTACTCGGCGACGCCACTGGGGCTGCCAGCACGCTCGGCACCCATGCAGGTCGTCTTCGGCGTATCCAGCTCAGCCGCCTTTTCAGGCGACACCTTGGCCACCGCCAGCGGTACATGCAGGCCAAAGCTGCCGGCCAGCACGCATGACATCACTGCCAATTTCAACTTCATCGCTCTCTCCTCGCGCTGCCGGAATCTGTGCCGGCTCGACGTTTATACGGGCTTACATCCGCTCGCGGCCTGCTTGGTAGCCACCAGCCTATGGTAATGCAGCCCCACGCCCGGACCTCATCCAAACCGACGAAGCCGCGTTCAGCGAGCCTCAGCGATAGGCATCCAGCAAGGCAACCGCGGCGCGGGTCTCTTCGGCGGCTCGGTTCTCCATGTCGGAGACGATGAATTTCTCCAGGGTGCCACCGACCATCGGAATCTTGGCGTCGATGGTCCACACGAACGTGATGACGCTGCCGTCACCTTCGTCAGCGATCGAGTGATCCGCATTCATTTCCACCGGCATGCCCGCCGGCTCCACCCGTACCCGGCCACTGCGGGTGGCCCGGTTCCAGCTTTCCTCGTTGATCACGGAGGTCTCGCCCGCCGCCTTCTTCATGCCAGGCATCTGCACCGGCACCTTGCGCTCGATGCGTATGCGGAAATCGTCCCCGCTGCTGGCATGATCCAGCACCTGATACTGGCGGAGGCCCATGCCTTCAAGCTTGCGGGTGTGGAATGCCCGATCCGTCATCATCCTCAAGACGGTATCCGCGGGGGCGGGGTAATGCGCCTTCATTTCGTGCCGGGTGGCCATTCGGGTTTCCTAAGATTGAAGTCGGCGTATCCGGCTCAGCCAACGTAGATTTCAAATGCCGATTTGGGTGACCCGCATTCCGGGCACAGCCAGTCCTCGGGCAGATCGCTGAACCTGGTTCCGGCCGCAATGCCGTGCTCGGGCATACCGACGGCCTCGTCGTAGATGAAGCCACATATCACGCAGATCCACTGTTCCATGTGCTTGCGGCCCGTCTACGCCGCTTTGCGCGCAGCTTCGGCATTGGTCTTGACCAGTAGCCGATTGATGCGACGCGCGTTGTGATGGGCGTAGTCGTACTCGACATCACCATCGCCGTTGACCAGTTCGGCATTCGGGAAGCGCTTCATCAGTTCCTGAATCATCAAGCCGCCCTGTACTCTCACCAGGTAGGTGCCGATGCAGAAGTGCGCACCGGCACCAAAGACTAGGTTGCCGTCCAGGCGCCGGGTGATATCGAGCTTGCGCGGGTTTTCCCACTTGGCCGGGTCCACCCAGGCGGCGGTGAGATTGATCAGCACCGACTGCCCCTTCTTGAAGTGCTGGCCGCGCCACTCCAGGTCTTCTGAGACAAAGCGGAACTGCGGCGTCTTGCCGAAGGCGCCGTAGCGCAGCAGCTCGATGATGGCGTTCTCCATCAGCTCCGGCCGCTCGCGCAGCAACTGATACTGGTCCGGATTGCTGAGCAGGCCTTGAATCGCATAGGTGTGCAGATCGGTTGCGGTATCGGAGCCAGCGACGATGACCGCCTGTATCACCGAGACGATCTGATAATCGCTAAGGCTGTCGCCGTTGTCGGAGGCCGACACCAGGCTGCCGATGAAATCATCGCCGGGATGCGGCAATGCACGGCGTTCCTTGATCAGGTCGAGGAAGTACTGAAAGCCGGGCAAGGTGTCCTGCATCGCCTGCTCGCGGCGCTTGGCCGGCAGGTTGATGCGCGTGGCCGTGACCACGTTCACGGCAAAATCGTGGAAGAAGCTCTCCATGTTGGTCGGCACGCCGACCATGCGCGCAATCGATCGCACCGGCAGCTTCTCGGCAATCATCGTGAATGCGTCAAACTGATCGGGCGTGCCGATCTCGTCGAAGCACTGCACGATCAGGTCGCGGATCTTGGCGTCAATCTTGCCCATGACCGGCTTGGAGAACGCCGGCATCGTCAGCTTGCGCAGCCGCAGATGTTCCTTGGGCTCCACCGCGAACAGGCCGGCGTCGATGGCGCGTTCGAAATGATTCTGCTCCGCCAGCGGCTTGGGCGCCGGCGCATGCTCCCAATGCTTGTAATTGGTCGAGAAGCGATTGTCCTTGAGCATGTCGTTCAGCGCATCGTGGCTGTTGACCACCCACATCTGCAGCTCCTTGTGCCAGGCGACGGGGTACTCCTTGACCAGCCGCTCCCAGGTGGCCCAGGGCGAACGGATGAAATCCTTGGAGTACGGATTGAAGATCGTACCGTCGATCTCGATGCGGTCAGGGGCTGCAGTGCTGTTCATGTGCAAACACTCCTCTTATGGCGTGGCCGCGATCGCGGCCGGCTGATGTCCGGGATATTCAGGTCTGATCGGGCAGGGTCTCACCACGCTGCCTGGCGATACCGACCAGCAGATCGCGCAACGCCCGCAGCCATTGCTCCGGCGCGGCGTCGAGATAGGCTTCCAGCGCGCTGCGCACGCGTGGCAGCTCGTCCGGCTCGCGCTCGGCCAAGGCTCGCCGCATGGCGACGTCCTGCGGCGCTCCGGAGGCCAGGCACGCAGCCACCGAGTTGGCGCCTACGGCAGCCCCTATCGCCATCATCGCGATCGCGTGGTGCAGGTGCACACCCTCCTCCGCGCTGAAGCCATGCGGCTCCAGCGCCTTTAGGAACTGTTCAAGAAAGTCGATCTCGACATCCGGGCCCAGGCGCCCCTTCATCAGCTCGTAGACCAGCTGAGGCTCGGTGACGAAGGATTCGAACAGGGTTTCGGCGTAGCCGACGGCAATCTCGGACCAGTGCTCGGCTACCGCGGCCGGACGCCGCGCCAGGCGCCGCGTCAGCGCCACACGAAAGGCCGCAAGACGCACCAGCTCATCGCGATTGCGCACATGGCGGTAGAGCGTGGCGATGCCGACATCAAGACGGTCGGCCACCTGCTTCAGCGTGACCTTCTCCAGACCGATGTCGATGGCCGCCGCGATGATGTCCTGGGCGTGCACGCGCGGCGGCCGCCCCACGCGCGGCGCAGACGCTGCCGCTGCCGCTGCCGGGGTTTCGGCTCCTGCCTCCTGCTGCCGGCGCACGGCCGTTGCTCGCATGACGGGCTCCATGTTGGGCCTGTACGGCCTATTGAGATGCAGTTTCGAGAATGACCTATCGAAATACATCCTCCCTTTGGATGAGGGCGGCGCTGGAGCCCCCGCAGCCCAGCGGCTATGCTCGCGCCGGCTATCCAAGGGAGTGAGAACATGCTGTTGAGCCTGGGCGTGCTGTTGTGGGCCGTTACCCATCTGTTTGTCGCCGTCGGCACTGAGGCCCGCGGCCGGGTCATCGGCACCATTGGCCTCGGCCCCTACAAGGGTCTGTTTTCACTGACGTTGATAGCGGCACTGGTGCTGATCGTAACGGGCTGGCGCGCGATGCCGCCGACCTCGCTATGGCTGCCACCGCCGGGCATGCGGCATCTGACCCTGCTGCTGGTGCCGATTGCGGTGATTCTGTTCATCAGCGCACGGGCGCCGACGGACCTCAAGCAGTACATCCG
>JBFJKG010000175.1:0-5049 GCA_041635075.1 Solimonas sp. | reverse complement strand
GTGGCACAAGTCCGCTGCGCCAGCGTCTCGCACGCGAACTGGAACGGGTGCGGGCCGCGCAGCTTTATCGCGTGCGCAGGGTTGTCGAAGGTGGGCACGGCGTGCGCCTGCACGTGGACGGCCGCGCCTGCCTCAACTTCTGCAGTAACGATTATCTGGGGTTGGCGGCCGATCCGCGCGTGGCGGCTGCAGCCCGCACCGCGCTGGCGGCCGGCACCGGCAGTGGCGCGGCAGCGCTGGTGTCGGGCTACAACCGCGAGCATCAGGCTCTGGAGGAGGCGCTTGCGCACTACATGCAGCGCGATCGTGTGCTGTTGTTCAGTACCGGCTGGGCGGCCAATCTCGGCGTGCTGCGCGGGCTGCTGAACAAGGGCGACGTGCTGCTGGCAGACGAACTCAACCACGCGTCCCTGATCGATGGCGGCCGGCTGTCCGGAGCTCGATACATCCGGGTGCCGCACGGGGACGTCAACGCCTATGCGCAGGCGCTGGACGCGCTCGCGGCCCAGCGAAGCGCGGCGTCGAACCCGCCGCTGACGCTAATGGCGGTCGATGGCATCTTCAGCATGGATGGCGATGCCGCCCCGCTGGCGCAACTCACCCGGTTGTCGAAGGAGCATGCAGCCGCGCTGATGGTGGATGACGCGCACGGCTTTGGTGTGCTTGGACCCGATGGCCGTGGCGTGATCGAGCAGCTGGGCTTGCCGGCTCCAGCGATACAGGTCGGAACGCTGGGCAAGGCGCTGGGGTGTGCGGGCGCCTTTGTCGCGGGCGATGAGGATCTGATCGAGTTTCTGATCCAGCGTGCGCGCAGCTGGATCTTCTCCACCGCACCGCCGCCGGCAATCGCTGCCGCTGCGCGCGCTGCGCTGGCCATAGTCGCGGGCGACGAGGGGCAGCAGCGCCGGGCCAATCTGGCGGCCAATATTCAGCGCTTGCGCACGGGCTGCACGCAACTCGGCATTACGCTCTCGCCATCGGTCACCCCGATACAGCCCTTGGTGCTGGGTGACGAGGGGCGCGCGTTGCGTCTTTCCAGATATCTGTTCGAACGGGGGTTCTGGGTCGCGGCTATCCGCCCTCCCACGGTCCCGGCCGGCACCGCGCGACTGCGGATTACCCTGTCGGCGGCGCATGAGGCCGGACAGATCGAGCAGCTGATCGATCTGTTGGCACAGGGACTGCACGCATGTCCATGAAGCCCTCAGCGCAGAGCGGCAGCGCTGCCCTGTTCGTGACGGGAACCGACACGGGTGTCGGCAAGACACGCGTAGCCTGTGCCTTGATTGCATCTGCGCGCGCGCGCGGAATCGACGCATGTGGCTACAAACCACTGGCCAGCGGCTGCAGCCGCACCGACGGCAGGCTGCGCAATGACGACGCCCTAGCCTTGCTGGCCGCCAGCGGGGGCGCCGAGCCCTACGATGCGATCAACCCGGTGGCGCTCGAACCGGCGATCGCGCCCCATCTCGCCGCCAAGGCGGCTGGTCTCGCGGTTGATCCGGCCCGCCTCGACCAGGGCTACGAGCGGTTGCGCAGGCGCCACTCGCTGGTCGTGATCGAGGGCGCGGGAGGATGGGAGGTGCCGATCAATGAACAAGCCCGGTTCTCCGACTGGGTGGCCGGACATCAGTGGCCGGTGGTGCTGGTCGTCGGTCTGCGTCTCGGATGCATCAACCACGCACTGCTCAGCGCGGAGGCCATCGCTCAACGATCGCCGCTGGTCGGCTGGATCGCCAATTGCCTGCCGCCGCTCCAGCCGTACTGGGAGGAAAATCTCGCATCCCTGCAGCAGCGCATCGCGGCGCCGCTGTGGGGGGTGGTAAACGAACATGCCGGCGAGGCCGAAACCTGCCGCAGTCTCGACGCGGCGCCGTACCGTCGGTGGCTGGCGCAGGCGGGTATCCCGTAGCGCAATCGCTGCGCATCGCGTGCACGAGAACTCGCCCGAAGCGGGGCTTGGTAGTGGATTCGCTGACTGCACGTATCCGGATGGAGCTGAGGGGCGGCAAGTTGGGCAAAGAATAGCCAGCACTTTCTTTGCGCCGCTTTCAGCCGATGCACTACAATTCCGCGGCTGCAAACCTGCCATCTGATCCGGCCTGCAGGCGCCCGGTTCGTGATCGGCGAGGGGTACCTCGCTTGGCGAGTGCCGGATTATCGGTTTTTGCGCGCGGCACGGAGCCTTGAGCGCGGCAGCACAAGTGGTCAGGCGCGTGCCTGAGAGAACTGTTGAAGCCGGGTTGGCCGTTCCAGCCAGGCGTTGCGGGCGCGGGCCCGCACACAAGTTGCCTTTGGGAGAGTAATGATGTTGAAAAAGGGATGGCTGGCGCGCATCGCCGCAGGTACCGCACTGACGCTGGCCGCGTTTGCGACCTGGGCGTACACCGAAACCAGCGGCGGCTACAACCTGCCCACAGGGGCGACCGAGATCAGCCGTGAGGTCTTTGACCTGCACATGCAGATTTTCTGGTGGTGTGTAGCCATAGGCACCGTGGTCTTTGGCGTGATGATCTGGTCGATCATCTTCCATCGCCGCTCCAAGAATCCGAAGCCGGCCGATTTCCATGAGTCAACGACCGTGGAAATCCTGTGGACTTCGGCGCCGTTTCTGATTCTGGTGCTGATGGCCGTGCCGGCCGCTGGCACGCTGATCCGCATGGAAGACACGCGCAACTCCGAGATGACGGTGAAGGTCACCGGCTATCAGTGGAAATGGCAGTACGAGTATCTGGGCGAAGACGTGAGCTTCTTCTCGACGCTGACCGCTGAGTCCAACGCGGCGCGGCAGCTGAACTCCGGCATCGACGTCAATACCGTGCCGAACTATCTGGTCGACGTGGACAATCCGCTGGTCATTCCGGTGGGCAAGAAAGTCCGCTTCCTGGTCACCTCCAATGATGTGATCCACGCATGGTGGGTGCCGGAGCTGGCGCTGAAGAAGGATGCCATCCCGGGCTATATCAATGAGCTGTGGACCAAGATCGAGCAGCCGGGCACCTACCGTGGCGTCTGCGCCGAGCTGTGCGGCCGCGACCACGGTTTCATGCCGATCGTCGTCAAGGCGGTCAGCGAAGAGGATTTCAATGCCTTCCTCGCAGCCAAGAAGGGCGGTGTAGAAGTTGCTGCCGTGGCAACGACGGCCAGTGACGCGGTGGCCACCCCGGCAGCAGAGGTAGCGCCCGTGACCGTCGCGGCGGCTACAGAAGCCGCGCCGGCGGCCGCCAAGGCACCGTCCAAGGATGAATTGATGAAGCAGGGCGAGGGCGTCTACAAGACCAACTGCGCAGCCTGCCACCAGGCCAGCGGTGAAGGCATGCCGCCGAACTTCCCGTCGCTGCATGGCAGCCCGGTGGTCAAGGGGGGCGCCGCCGCACAGATCGCACAGGTACTGAACGGCAAGAACCTGATGCCGCCGTTCAAGCATTTGTCCGACGCGGACATCGCCGCTGTCGTTACCTATACCCGCAACAGCTGGGGCAATAACGGCGATGCCGTGTTGCCCGCCGCCGTTGCCGCTGCGCGCTAACACAGCGCCCAGGAATTTGGTCCAGGATTCAGGAGTTTTATAGCCATGGCTCATCACGATCACGCCCACGACGCCGCACACGGGCACGACGATCACGCGCACGGCCCCGAGAAGGGGATCATGCGCTGGATCAAGACGACCAATCACAAGGACTTGGGAACGCTGTACCTGTTCTTCTCGTTCACGATGTTCTTCATCGGCGGCCTGATGTCGCTGGTGATTCGTGCCGAGCTGTTCCACCCAGGCCTGCAGTTCGTCGACCCTGAGTTCTTCAATCAGATGACGACGATGCACGCGCTGGTGATGATCTTCGGCGGCGTCATGCCCGGGTTCGTCGGCCTCGCCAACTGGATGGTGCCAATGATGATCGGCGCTTCCGACCTCGCCTTGCCGCGCGTCAACAACTGGGGCTTCTGGATTCTGCCGTTCGCGTTCGCGATGCTGATTGGCACGCTGTTCATGCCAGGCGGCTCGCCGGCTGGCGGCTGGACCATGTATCCGCCGCTGGTGCTGCAGACCGGCACGGCATTCCCGTTCCTGATTTTTGCCGTGCACTTGATGGGTATTTCGTCGATCACCGGCGCCATCAACGTCGTGGTCACGATTCTGAACATGCGCACTCCGGGCATGAGCCTGCTGAAGATGCCGTTGTTCGTCTGGACCTGGCTGATCACCGCTTACCTGCTGATCGCAGTCATGCCGGTACTCGCAGGTGCGGTGACGATGCTGCTGACCGACAAGTACTTCCACACCAGCTTCTTTGCGGCGGCAGGCGGTGGCGATCCGGTGATGTTCCAGCACATCTTCTGGTTCTTCGGGCACCCCGAGGTGTACATCATGATCCTGCCGGCGTTCGGTATCGTCAGCACGATCATTCCGACCTTTGCCCGCAAGCCGCTGTTTGGCTATGACTCGATGGTTTACGCCACCGCGTCGATCGCGTTCCTGTCATTCATTGTCTGGGCGCATCACATGTTCACGGTCGGCATGCCGCTGGCTGGTGAACTGTTCTTCATGTTCGCGACGATGCTGATCGCGGTGCCCACCGGCGTGAAGGTGTTCAACTGGGTCGCGACCATGTGGCGCGGTTCGATGACCTTCGAGACGCCGATGCTGTTCGCGCTGGCGTTCGTCTTCCTGTTTACGATCGGCGGCTTCTCCGGCTTGATGCTCGCCATCACGCCGGTGGACTTCCAGTACCACGACACCTACTTCGTGGTTGCGCACTTCCACTACGTGCTGGTGCCGGGTGCCGTGTTCTCGATCATCGCCGCGGTGTACTACTGGATTCCTAAGTGGACCGGCCGCATGTACAGCGAGTTCCTGGGCAAGGCCCACTTCTGGCTGTCCGCGATCTTTATCAACATCACCTTCTTCCCGCAGCATTTCGCCGGACTGGCCGGCATGCAGCGACGCGTGCCTGATTACGCGGTCCAGTTCACGGACTTCAACATCATCAGTTCGGTGGGTGCGTTCGGCTTTTTCGTGGCGCAGTTCATCTTCGTCTACAACATGCTGGC
>JBFJKG010000174.1:0-5078 GCA_041635075.1 Solimonas sp. | reverse complement strand
TGCGTACCGGCGTACTGCCGGATGGGCGGCAGATGGATGCTCGCGTCATGCCGTGGATGGCCTTTGCCGAGTTTGACGACACCGAAGCGCGCGCGATCTGGGCGTTCCTGCAGACAGTGCCGCCGGTGGCGGCGCGTTGAGCAAAAGAATCGGGCGCAGTCCAGCTAAGCCGGACTGCGGCCGTTGCCGCGGGTCATTTTCAGCAGGCGTGCGATCGTCTAGAAGCGCGCATTCCTCAGCAAAATGTTCACCAGTGTCCAGTTGCCTTGACCGTCCACTACAGCGGACATGCTGAGCAGGTCGGCGTCGCCATCACCGTCGGCATCAAGCGGCGTAATGTTTCCGAGCGGCTCCAGCGAGGCGGTATCGGTCGGAACAAAGCTCCCGGCGCCGGTGTTCAGATAGATCGTTGGCGTGCCTGGGGGCGCGAACTCGTAGCGGCTGACTAGATCGAGGTCGCCATCCATGTCGAGATCAACGGAGTAGAGCTGAATGATCCAGCGCTCGCTGGTATCAAAGTCTTGCATCAGTCTCTCGGTATAGTCGTCGAAGCCTCGACGGCCATCATTAATCATGAACTGAAATCGGCGTCCGCTGTAGAACGGAGAATCGAGCGTTCTCGACAGCAGCAAATCGTCGAGGCCATCGCCATTGAGATCAGCGACCTCAATGTCCGTGACGATGCCGGCATTGGCGATCTGGGGAATGTTGGTGCGCGGACTGGCAGTGAATTTGCCGGTGCCGTCGTTCCAGTACACGGCGCTGAATGAGCTTTGCTCGGCGCCGCCCACAATAAGGTCAGGAAAGCTGTCACCGTCGAGGTCCGCAAGCTCAACCGCAGTGAACACCGAGCGTGATTGCCGCCAGGAGCGGCTCAGCTCCAAGGGCAGCCGCTGCTGTGACTGGGTGACGAACTGCCCGGCGCCATCATTGATGTACACGCTGATCGAGTGAACGTTGTTGCCACAACATATGTCCGAGGCAACCAGATCGATGTCGCCATCGCCATCGACATCTCCAGTGGTAGCTGCATGGGTGAATCCAGACGGGTTGGTGTCAAGCTTTGAAGAAGCGTCGACCAGATGATCCGTCGTGGACAACATCAGAAAGTTCGGTTCTCCGGGGAAGGGTGACTCATCGAAGCCGTGGCCCGCCATGAATACGTCGGCGCGCGAATCGCCATTGAAGTCCGCAACTCGAAACTCGCGCGCGTGCACCTGAGCCGGTGCGCCAGCCGGCACGATTTCAGAAGTGCCATCGATGAATCTTCCGGTTCCATCGTTCAGCAACACCGTGATCGGAAATGTTTGGTTGACAAAGCCGTTGTCCCGGTACTGAGGGCCGCCAAACACGACATCGGGTGCGCCCGTGCTGCCGAGGTTAGCTACGGCAATGCCGGTTGCAAATGGAGTGTTCTGCCCCATCGCGATGTCCGCGACAGCCGCATCGTCCCTGCTGAATGTGGGAAGCCGGGGTGACTGTGGCAGCACGGTTACAACAACGGAGTCCGAGGCTTGCTGCCCCTTGCTGTCTGTCACCGCCAGACTAAAGACCAGCTTCTCGCTGGCTGTGACATGCGGGCTGGTGAATGAAACCGCGCGAGTGTCCGCACCGGACAGGGCAACGGGTGTCCCTTCAATCTGGGTCCATTGGTGCGTCAGGAGCGTGGCGCCGCTGCTCGGCTGTGCAGAGCCGATCAGCGTGATGTGGCTATCACGGTTGACTTGCTTGTCGGTCGTCGCCGATACGGCCAGAGCTGTCGGAGCAGGGCTGCAGCTGCCGGCGCCCGAAGTGCACGCAGCGTCGCTTCCTCCCGAGCCGCCTCCACCGCATCCAGCAAGAATCAGGGTTGTCAGCATTGCCGGCCATAGACGAAGTTTCATACAGAGTCCCCATTATTTTCGCATCTTGGATTGATTCGACAGATGCCGATGAGAATGACCAACTGAATCATTCCTGAGTGGCAGCCACACTTTCGAGCCTACCGGTCATGGCTGTCGATGTGAACCCGGGCGCTCAGGCACGGTTGTAGTAGCTTTATCCTGCCCCTTGAGAGGTGTCCTGATGCATCTGCCTCCAGCCGATGCGGTGCAGGGCCGCGCTAGGGACATGAGGCGTCTGCTCACACTGCCGATGGTTTTGGTTTTTCGATGTCGAATTGGTGATGCGCGCGGAGGGTGGCGCAGCCTGAGCATGGCGGCGGACATAACCGTGCGGTCGGTACTGATCAAGAAACCGGAGTAGTCATGAATCTGCTGGAAACCTTCGCCGTATTAAGGCCGGATCTAAGAGTTGAGCCGATTGCGGTTACTCCCGGCGTTTATCAGGAGCTGGACGCTCGATACAACAGCTTCAAGGGGCATGTACTCATTGCCAGCTATGCGTTTGATCAGGATTGGGGCGTATGGGAACGACACCCCGCAGGTGATGAGGTCGTGGTGCTGATCTCCGGCGCCGCACGCATGGTGCTGCGCACCGAGGCGGGCGAGTCGGTCACGGAGTTGAAGGCCCCGGGCTCGTTCATCGTAATCCCGCAGAACGTCTGGCACACCGCTTACGTCGAAACACCGACGCAGATGCTGTTTGTCACGCCAGGCGAGGGCACCGAAAACCGCGCGGACATCTGAGTCCCCCACTATGCGGTGTAGCATGGCGAACCTTGTGTATGGAACCTGTCGCCGTGTTGCACATAGAGCCGCTCAATCATCGCGATCCCGCGGTCGCCCATTGCATACACGCGGTTCTGGCCAGCGCTCACACACAGGAGCTGGAGCTGCTGCAGTTGGATGGCGACTCGCTCAGCGAGCGCACGGTCGACGAAATCCGGTGCAGCAATGAATATTTCCTGGGGGCCTACCAAGGGCAGACCTTGGCGGGGGTCGTCAGCATTGGGCCAGATGACGAGCCGAAACAGCTGTCCATCGCCTCGCTCAGTGTGCATGCCGAGCATCAGCGACAAGGTGTCGGGCGACAGCTCGTAAGCGACGCACTGCGTCGCGGGAACGGAGCGGCCTTCAGCGTGGTGAGTGCAGCGGCAAATGTGGCCGCGCTGGCGCTCTACCGCGGCCTTGGCTTTCAGGAGTATCGGCGTGGTGTAGCCGAGACCGGCGGACTCGAGATGGTCAAGCTGCGCCACGCGTGACTGGGGCCGCGCCGTGGTGGCGCGATCTTCCGGATCTGCAGCCATCCGGGCAAATCGAAAAATGGAGTGCGGCACCTGGGTCTGGCCGCAATGAGGGGGCGACATGTCGTACAAGGTGCTGATCAGCGCGCTGGCCATCGCGCTGACCTTCTATGCGTTCTACCCGTACATACGGGGAATACTGCGCGGAGTGATAAGGCCGCACGTGTTCTCCTGGGTCATCTGGGGTTCGACGACCTTCCTCGTCGCGTTTGCGCAGTGGGATGCCAATGGCGGGGCTGGTGCCTGGGCCATCGGCGTATCGGGGGCCATCACGTTGTTGATCGCGGTGCTGGCCTACGCCAAGCGCGCTGATGTCGGCATCACGCTAAGCGACTGGGCGTTTTTCCTGGCGGCGCTATCCTCGCTGCCGGTCTGGTTTCTGACCGCGGACCCCTTGGGCGCCGTTGTGGTGCTGACTGTGGTGGATCTGTTGGGCTTTGGCCCTACGCTGCGCAAGGTCCATGCGGCGCCGCACTCCGAATCCGCCGGCTTCTTTACGCTGTTTCTGGTGCGCAATCTTCTAGTCATTCTCGCACTGGAGCACTACTCGGCTGCGACAGTGCTGTATCCGGCGATGGTCGCGGTCGGCTGCGGCCTCATCATCGGAGTCATCCTGTGGCGCAGATATGTCATAAGCTTTGAGCGGGCGGACTAGCGGTGTGCCGGCGCCAGCACTCGCGGCACCGTTATCCGGCGCATACGGATGCAGGCACGTCATCGCGAGCGGAGCAGACATGAAGATGAAAGCCGTGGTTGCGTTGCTGACGCTCACTCTGATGCAGGGTGTGATCGCGGGCGAGCCCGCCAGGCCGTGGCCGGTGATCGACGTGCATGGCCATGCCGGCCCTGCCAGCTGGAAGGGGCCCGGCACACCCGAGCAAGCAGACAATGCCGCGCACCTGAGCGAAGTGCTCGCCGACATGGACGCCAACCATGTTCGCCTGATGGTCATCAGCGGGCCGATGGCGTTTGTAGAGCACTGGAAGAAGGTTGCGCCGCCGCGCTTTATCGCCTCGGCCATGTTGCCCTGCGAAAACGGCCGCGCACCCCTGGGTGGCCGCGAATGCTTTCCCAGCGGCAAAGCGCTACCGGAGCTTGGATGGCTGCGCGCTCAGTACGCTGCCGGCCATCTGGGTGCATTGGGTGAGATCACCACGCAGTACGCTGGCATGTCACCCGCCGATCCGACCCTGGACCCGTACTACGCACTGGCCGCTGAGTTCGGTGCGCCCGCCGGCGTGCACACGGGGCTGTCGTATCCCGGGACGCCCTACACCTGCTGCCCCAACTTTCGTGCCAACCTCGGCCGTCCCCTGCTGCTTGAGGAAGTGCTGATCCGCCACCCCAAGCTGCCGGTGTACGCCATGCACGGCGGGGTGCCGTATGTGGAGGAGATGATTGCGATGCTGTCGCTGTATCCGCAGCTGCACATCGACATATCCGCAATCAACTTCGTGCAGCCGATGCCGGTGTTCCACACCTATCTGCGACGCCTGATCGAGTTGGGCTTTGAGAAGCGCATCCTGTTTGGCTCGGATGGCTTTCCTATGGCCGCGGCGATAGCGTCCATTAGCGAAGCTGAGTTCCTGAGCGAGCCGCAGAAACTGGCCATACTCTGCGGCAATGCAGCGCGCCTGTTCAGGCTGGACGGCGAAGCGCTGTGCACCCGTTGAGCGAGGACTCAAGTTGCGACGTAGGCGGCCCCGTCGTGTAGGCACTGCGCTGCTTGATCGACCATCCGCTGCAGGATCTCACCTGCCGGCGCGAGTGAGTGAATAAGATCTATGCACTCTCCGGCCCAGACCATGCCGTTCTCGGGGTCGCCGTCGTTTAGCGCCGCGTCGAACGCCGCTCGCGCTGATGGCAATTGCTGCCGCAGCGCCTGTTCGTTGCC
>JBFJKG010000173.1:0-5120 GCA_041635075.1 Solimonas sp. | reverse complement strand
GCTCAAGCCTACCTCGGCGCCTGGAATGCACATGACGCGCGGGCGGTGGTCGACTTGATGAACGGTGGCGGTTATCGCGATCCGCTGTCGAAGGGCGAGCTGCGCGGTGACGCCGTGCTCGGCCATGCACAGATGCTGATGGCTGCGTTCCCTGATATCAGTTTCGAGTTGGGGGACGCGATTACCGTGGGGTACAACAGGGTGGCGGCGCAGTATCGCTTGCGCGGCACCAACACTGGCGATCTTCCCGGAGATTTCGGGTTGGAGCGGGTGGTGGCCACGGGTAAGGCCATCGATTTGCCGGCGACGATCGTACTGAGCTTCCAGCGTGACGGCAGCGTGGAGATCAGCAACAGCTTCGATCTACAGACCCTCGCCGAACAACTGGGTTTCTGCTCGCTGCTGATGCCGCTGAAGATGGAGCACTATCAGTTTGGCGCGTTCTATCGGCTCAACAAGGGCAACGCGGCGCCGCCCGAGGCTATCGGCATTACCTGGCTGCAGGTGCGCGGTGGTGACGAGCCGTTTCAGGAGGCAGCGCGGGTAACCAATCGGGTGGTCAACAGCTTTGCCGACAAGCCGGGCTTCATTACCGGAATCATCGGCGCGCAGATGCCGGATGCGAATGGCCATTCCGGAGGCTTCACCCTGTCGGCCTGGGAAAATATCGAGGCGCTGGAAGCCAATCTGCTTCCCAACCCCGATCATCAGGCGGTGGTCCATCGCTTCATGAAAGAGGGGTTTTCCTACGGTACGCATTCGCGGGTCTACCAGCTGGTGCGGGCCAAGCCGGTGATGATTGCCTGCGGTGCGTGTGGCAAGAAGAACAACGCATACAAGAAGGTGCGCGTCTGCAGCCAGTGCGATGCGCCATTGGCAGAGGCCCCCGCCTATTGGTAGCCAGGAGGGCTGAGCATCGCGGGCTGACGGTCCTTACGACCGACTGTTATTTACCGATCGGTTTATTTTCCGACATACTCGCCCGGGTTTGAATGGCGGCGGCTCGGTTTGCGCTGTCGTTCCTGCCTTCCCCCTGGCAAATCAACAAATAGGAAAGCCCTTTGCGTACGGGCATCGATACCGGAACTGTGAGCGTTCTCCCCACCGAGCGATTTGCCGAAGAGCATTGGGACGAGCGGGCGCTGCATCGCCCGCGTCTGGACTTGCCTCCGGAAGTCCTGGGTGGCCGTCGCCAGATCGTCGAGGTGGTTGCGCCGGCCGGGTACGGAAAGTCGACGTTGCTTGAGTCCTGGGCGCGGTCGCTGATAGCGGAGGGACGCGCGGTCCACCGCCTGTTGCTCAGCGGCAGTCATCGTGACCCGGTGCGCTTTGTGGGCGACCTGCTCGCTGTGGTTACGGGCACCGGAGATGGCGGCGACAAGAAGCCGGTGTATACCGAGGCGATCGGACTCGACCAGCTGATGACTACGCTGCGCAGCGATGAGCGGCGCAAGGTCATCATCATTGACGATGTGCATCTGCTGGAGTCCAGCGCTGCCATCGCCACACTGAACTGGTTGTGCGATAACCAGCCGGATCAGGTTCTGATCATATTGGGCGCGCGCGAGTACACCGGCCTGATGCTGCAGAAGCGCATGCTGCGCAAGCAGTTGACCCGGTTCGATGCGCGCAAGCTGGCATTCACGCTGGAGGAGTCGCGCAGCTTTCTGTCGCAGCTGTCGGGTCTGGAGCTGGAGGCCTCGGTACTTTCCAAGTTGCACGCGCAGACCGAAGGGTGGGCGGCCGCGCTGCAGATGGCGGCGCTGGCCATGGGCAATCGCAAGGATCTCGCTGGGTTCGTGGAGAACTTCACCGGATCGAATCGCGAGATCACCGACTATCTGGCTGAGGCGGTACTCAATAATCTGAATCCTGATGATGTTGATTTTCTGTTTCGGATTTCGGTGCTGGATCGCATCAATGCGGACATCTGCCGCGCGCTAACCGGCGACAGGACGCCGCAGCTGCGACTGGAGGCTATCGAGCGCCAGAACCTGTTTCTGTTGCCGTTGAGCGACAAGCGTGACTGGTACCGATTTCACGCCCTGTTCGGAGAGTTCCTGCGTGACCGTTTTCGCGCGCACGACCCGGATGCATGGCTGGATAGCCTGAAGCGCGCGGAATCCTGGTCGATCCAGCATGACTTCAGGGATGACGCCATCAACTATGCACTGCGCGGCGGGCTGCAGGAGCGCGCCGCGCAGATTCTTTCGATCTATGCCGAAGAGCTGGTGATGTGGCGCGGCGAGCACCGGACCCTGCTGTCATGGATAGAGCAGCTTTCCCCGCGGGTGCTTGCGCGATATCCGCAGATACAGGTCTCTCTGGTCTGGGCACTGAACTTTGACCTCCGCTTCGATGAGGCACGCAATACCTTGGAGGCGCTGCTGGCCGAGGTGAAGGCTACAGACCAGCCCGAGCTCTACAAGTGGGTGCAAAGCTATCAGGGTGTATGCGAGGTGGTGCGTCATGCGCTGGCGGATGACGCCGAGCGTTGCCTGGAGCTGGCGCCAGTGTGGCTGGAGCAAAACCCGGACGCCGGCGATTTTCAGATCGGCTCGGTTTGCGTCACGCTGGTCTTCGGACTCAAGACCAATGGCGACTTTGAAGGTGCGCTGGCCATGGCGCAGAAGGCCAAGCAGCATTTTGCACGCGCTCGCTCGCCCTACGGCACGCTCTGGACCGACGTGGTCGATGTCGTGACCCTGATCCGGCAGGGGCACCTCCGCCGTGCGCTCAACCATGCTGAAGCCGCATTGCGCTACACACAGGAGAAGCTGGGATCGACTTCGCATGGCACCAGCGTCATGCTGGCATTGATTGCCGGTCTGCAGTACGAAGCCAACAATCTGCCGGCGGCCCGCGAGGCCTTGTCTTCGGGGTTGCAGTTCCTGGCACAGCACAGCTCGATCGACCCGATCCTGGTGGGTTACGTCACGCTGGCGCGCCTGCTGGCCTCTGAGGGCCGCTACGCGGATGCCAAGGATGTGCTGCTTGATGGAGAGACCCTCGGGGTCAAGCGCGACGCGCCTCGGCTGGTCGTCTATTCGATGATGTGGCGCGGAACCATCCTGCTGCGTGAAGGGGACGTCGGTGGCGCGGAGGAGTTGCTCAAGCATCCGGCGCTCGACGGAACGCTCTATGGTGGGCGCCATAGCGGACTGGTGCAGAGCCGGGCGCATCAGTTGCAGATGCGAATTGCCATCGCGCGGGGCAACGCCGAAGAGGCGCTGGGGTTGCTGCAGCCGATGGTGCGGCGCGCACGACAGCAGGGACAGTTGCTAACCTTGGTTGAACTGCTGGTGCAACGTGTGCAGGCGCTATATCTGAGCGGCGATGAAAACGATGCGCTGCGTACGCTGAGCGAGGCGCTGGGGGTGGCGGCGCCAGAGGGCATGGTGCGCGCGTTCGTGGACGAAGCAACCGCCCTGCAACCCCTGCTGCTGGCGTTGCAGCAACGCGGCGCCGCTGCGGAACTGGAGACGGCGACGCAGGCGCACCTGCAGACCGTGCTGGAGGCGATGCAACTGCCCGCTGGCGACAGCGCTTTCGGGAAGCGCAGCGACCATGGCACGGTGCTGGAGCCCCTGACCAAGCGTGAACTGCAAATACTGCGGATGATTGATGGCGGTCTTTCAAACCGACAGCTGGCGCAATCTCTTTTTGTATCTGAAGGCACCATCAAGTGGCATCTGCACAACTTGTACAACAAGTTGTCGGTGCGCAGTCGCTCCGGTGCGATCGCCAAGGCGCGTCGTCTGACCTTGATCCGCTGACGGGGCCGTTGCTGACCCCGTCAGGCGGGATGTGGTTACCGGCTTTCAGGTCAGCCAGCGTGTCGTCATGCGGATCAGGTTCCGTACCCATGCCGTGTAAGGCGGGAACAGCAGGTGGGTGGTGCTGAAGCGCTCGACCAGGATGGAGCGAGCGTGCGAGAACGCCTGAAAGCCGAAGACCCCATGCGAACTGCCGAGGCCGCTGTTGTTGACGCCGCCAAAGGGCAGGTTGGAATGCAGAAAATGCAGAATCGTATGGTTGACGACCGTTCCGCCCGCGCTGGTGCTGCTGATGACGGACTCGATCCGTGCGCGATCACGCCCGAAGATATACAGCGCCAGCGGTTTGGGCTGGCGATTGATCCAGGTGATTGGCTCGCTGAGTTCGCGAAAGCGCCGGATCGGGAGCAGCGGCCCGAAGATTTCTTCCTGCATGATCGAGGCGTCGTCGCGCACGTCGGTCATCAGCGTCGGAGAGATGTAGTTCTGTTCGGGATCGCTGACCCCGCCGACGATGACGCGTGCACCCTTGTCCAGCGCGTCCTGCAGCAGCCGGCTGACACGGCCGTGATGTGCCGGATTGACAATCCTTGAATAGTCGCGGCTCTGCTTCCAGTCGGCCACTTCGCTGCCGAACGTGCGCTTGAGGCTTGCGCGCATGCGCTCGATCAGTGCGTCGGCTATGTCCTCGTGCACATAGAGGTAGTCCGGCGCAATGCAGGTCTGTCCGCAATTGGTGAACTTGCCCCACATGATGTTGCGCGCCGCCTTGTCGAGGTCGGCGTCGCGGTCCACGATGACCGGTGACTTGCCGCCCAGTTCCAGCGTGACACTGCTGAGGTGCTGGGCGGCTGCGGCCATCACCACCTTGCCGATGCGTGGGCTGCCGGTGAAGAAGATGTGATCGAACGGCAGCTGCAGCAACTGCGAGGAGGTCTGTGCATCGCCTTCGATCACCGCGACGTCGTCGGCCGAGAATGCCGACTCCAGCATGCGCTTGATCAGCGCCGACAGATGCGGCGTCATCTCCGAAGGCTTCAGCATGACGGTGTTGCCAGCGGCCAGCGCCGAGATCAGCGGCCTGAAGCTCAGGGTCACCGGGTAGTTCCACGGCGAGATAATGAGACTGGTGCCCCGGGGCTCGTGACGGATTTCGGCACGCGTACCTAACATTGTCATCGTCGACCGGACACGCTGCGGTCGCATCCATTTGGCCAGATGTCTAAGCGCCTCGTTGGCCTCGCCGACCACCGGAAATATCTCGGTCAGCTCGACTTCATCTGCCGACTTTCCGCAGTCCAGTCGCGCTGCTTCGATGATCTGATCACGGTGGTTCATCACCAG
>JBFJKG010000172.1:0-5136 GCA_041635075.1 Solimonas sp. | reverse complement strand
TCGAACGCCTCGGTGTCGGCGGTACCGGTCATGCCGGACAGCTTCTTGTAGAGACGGAAGTAGTTCTGGAAGGTAATGCTGGCGAGCGTCTGGTTTTCCTGCTGGATCTGGACGTTCTCCTTGGCCTCCACAGCTTGGTGCAGGCCATCGCTCCAGCGACGGCCGGACATCATGCGGCCGGTGAACTCGTCAATGATGACGATCTGACCATCACGCACGATGTATTCGACATCGCGCTTGTACAGATGATGCGCGCGCAGCAAGGCATTCAGGTGATGCAGAAGAATGATATTGGCCGCGTCGTAGAGGCTGTCGTCCTCGCCGAGCAGGCCGGAGCTGCGCATCAGCTCCTCGACCTTCTCATGCCCGTCTTCAGTGAGGTGAACCTGCTTGGACTTCTCGTCCACCGAGAAATCGCCGGGGCCTTCTTCCTCGACCTGCCGCGTCAGCTTCGGGATCAGCTTGTCGATGCGCCGATACAGTTCCGGATCGTCGTCGGTGGGGCCACTGATGATCAGCGGGGTGCGCGCCTCGTCGATCAGAATCGAGTCGACTTCGTCGATGATCGCGTAGTGCTGGCCACGCTGGACCTTGTCACCCAACGCAAACGCCATGTTGTCGCGCAGGTAGTCGAAGCCCAGCTCGTTGTTGGTGGCGTAGGTGATATCGCAGGCGTAGGCCTCACGCTTTTCCTGGGAGGTCTGGCCCGCAACAGCGACGCCGACGGTCAAGCCCAGGTAGCGGAAAATGCGCCCCATCCAGTCCGCGTCGCGCCGGGCCAGATAGTCGTTGACGGTGACGATATGCACGCCCTTGCCTTCGAGCGCATTGAGATAAGCAGCCAGCGTTGCGACCAGGGTCTTGCCTTCGCCGGTTCGCATTTCGGCGATGCGGCCCTGATGCAGCACGGCGCCGCCGACCAGCTGCACGTCGAAGTGGCGCATGCCAAGCACGCGCTTGCCGGCCTCGCGCACCACCGCGAATGCTTCAGCCTGGAGCTGATCCAGCGTTTCGCCCTTGGCAAGCCGCTCACGGAACTGCACCGTGCGTGCGGCGAGCTCCGAGTCACTCAGGTTGGCTAGAGAAGCCTCATATTCGCCGACCCGGACGATCAGCTGATCCAGGCTTTTGAGGATGCGTTTATTGCGGCTCCCGAAGATGCGAGCCAACAGCGAATTGAACATTAGTGTCTTCTCATGCCGCGCGCGGCGGCGCAGCGTTGGCAAGAGGAATGCAGAACGGCAGCCCCATATTATGCCTTGCTGGGGGCGCCTCAGCCCGGTTCAAGTCTCCGGCGCTACAAATCCAGCGGCAAAGCGCTAGCGCGCGGCCTGGATGTACTGCTCGGGATTGACCAGCGTGCCGTTGAACAGCACTTCAAAGTGCACGTGGGGGCCGGTAGAGCGGCCGGTGGACCCTACCCGCGCAATCTGCTGGCCCTTGCCTACGCGATCACCGACCTTGACCAGCAGGCGGCTATTGTGCCCGTAGCGCGTCGCATAACCGTTGCCGTGATTGATCTCGACCAGATTGCCGTACCCATCCCGGGGGCCGGCCTCGGTGACGATGCCGCCAGCCACCGCCAACACCTCGGCGCCCGCACGACCGGCGAAGTCGATGCCGGTGTGCTGGGTGCGGCGCCCGGTGAAGGGATCGGTGCGCGTACCAAACAGAGAGCTGATCCAGCCACTTTCGATGGGCCACCCGGAAGGGCGAACTTCCTTTTGCAGACGGCTCGCCAGCAGCAGGTCTTCCAGCACGCGGAACTGACGTTCGCGGTCGGTGAGCTGACGCTCAAAATTTCGTAGCGAGATCAGCACCGGGTCCATGCTGGCCTCGGAGGGATACGCCGGTTCCGGACCACCAACGGCGGGGGCCTGACCGAAGTTGAACTCACCCTGGTCCAGACCCGCAATCTCGGTTAGTCGCTGACCGGCGGCATCCAGCCGCACCACATGGGCCTGAAGCTGCGCCAGGCGACGGGCGAGCGCCGCGGCATTCTGTTCAGCCTCACCGCGAGCGACTGACAGGGCCTGACGCTGGCCTTCAAATTCCTGAGCCCAGGCGGTGACAAGCCCCTGGGGCAAAACGGCGGTTCCGCTGGCGGCGCCGCGCAGCCAGTAGCCGGCAGTGGCGCTCAGGCCGGTAACCAGAACGGCCAGCACTACCAGCGGCAGCCAGGTCAGCACGTGACGGGGACCCAATCTGAGACGCCAAGTACGGCCGCGTTTATGGCTGACGACTATAATATCCATGGTGCTTCGATGACTTCCTATCCCCGCGATTCGCTTTCCCTGAAGCAATGCTTGGGCCAAGACGCCCATGCGTTGACTCAGACGATTGAACGCGCTCGCAAACTCTCGGAGCTCAGCGGCGCACTGCGCGACTGGTGCCACGAGCCATGGATCGCGCAGATCAGGATCGCCAATATCCGCGGCGAGACCCTGGTCATCTACTCCGCCTCCGCTGCCGCCCTGATTCCGCTGCGCCATCGCAGCGACGCCCTGTTAGCCTGGCTTAACGACCGCTTTAAGCTGCGCTGCACCCGGCTCGAGGCCAAGGTGCGCCCCCCGCCAGCGGACGCCAAGGGCTGACTATATCGACCCGCCCTGCATTAGTGCAAGCCAAGTGGCTGAATCGGTGAGAAATCCCGCCAGACGGTCGGTCTAGGCGACTACCGCGTCAGGCAACGGCTGCGAGGCTGCCACGCACAAAGGTGATCGGAGCCTCGGCCGCCTGTTCTTCAAAGGTGACAATCTCGTAGGCGGCACTGTCTGCCAGCACCGCACGTACCAGCTTGTTATTGAGCGCATGGCCGGATTTGTAGGCGGTGTAGGCACCGATCACGGGATGCCCCAGCAGGTAAAGATCGCCTATCGCATCCAGAATCTTGTGTCGTACGAACTCGTCTTCGTAGCGCAGGCCATCGGCATTGACCACGCGGTACTCGTCGAGTGCGACGACGTTGTCCAGACTCGCACCCAGACCTAGGTTGTTGGCCCGCAGCGTGTCCAGCTCGCGCATGAAACCGAACGTGCGCGCACGCGAGACTTCGCGCACATAGGCAGCGGTGGAAAAGTCGACGACGGCCTGCTGCGCCGAGAGCTTGAAAACCGGGTGCTTGAAATCAATGCTGAACGCCAGCCTGAAACCTTCGTACGGCTCGAAGCGTGCCCATTTGTCGCCGTCCTGCACCTGCACCGGCTGCTTGATGCGGAGAAAGCGCTTGGGGGCATCCTGCTCGTGGATGCCGGCGGACTGGATCAGGAACACGAACGGGCCTGAGCTGCCGTCCATGATCGGGACTTCTGCGGACGACAATTCAACATGGCAGTTATCGACCCCGAGGCCGGCCAGCGCCGACATCAGGTGTTCGATGGTCATGATGCGGGTGCCGTCGTCGGCCACCAACGTGCTGCACATCACGGCTTCGCGCAGCAGTTCAGCGGCCGCCGGTACCTCGGCTGAGCCTGCGATGTCGGTGCGCCGAAAGACGATGCCGGTATCGGGCGCCGCCGGCAGCAGCGACATGAAGACCTTGCGGCCCGAGTGCAGGCCGATGCCGCTCACGCGCAGCGCCTGCTTGAGAGTGCGTTGACGAACCATACCGGTCAGCTGAAACCCGAGTAACCCGCCTCAGAAAGAAAAACGCGGCGTCCATATGCAGTGACGCCGCGCGTATGACACTGAAGTTTAACAGGAGTTTCACGGCACGAGGCGTAGGTACCCGGACCGCCGCTGAATGGGCAACAGCGACTGGTCCGGGCGCCGGCGCGCCGGGACGGCGAATCAGTCGGCCTGATTCCTCAGGAAGGCGGGGATGTTGATGATGTCATCATCCACCAGCGGGAAGGCGCTGCCCCCCACCGCGACCTTGCGCTGCATCCGCGCGTAGGCCGGCACGTCCAGATTCTGGCCGCCGAGCACCGGCATCTGCGGCATCGTCGCCTCCGGCCGGATGAACTGCGCGACCTTGGGGTTCTGGGCTGCCGTACCGGCCACCGGCGCTGCCGGCGCCGCCATGTTCTTGTAGCCCGCCAAGCCCGTGGCCACCACGGTCACCCGCAGCTCGCCATTCAGGTTGGGGTTGATCGACATGCCGATCTTGGCATCCGCCTCGTCGGAGGCAATCTCGCCAACCCGCGCGCTGATGTACTCGTATTCCTCGGACAGCAGCGTCTCGTCGCAAGTGACGTTGACCAGCAGGCCGCGCGCACCGTGCAGTTCGATGTCATCCAGCAGCGGGCTGGACAGCGCCATCTCCACCGCCTTCTGCGCACGATCTTCACCGCTGGCAATGCCGATACCCATCATCGACATGCCGCGATTCGACATCACGGTCTTGACGTCTGCGAAGTCGACGTTGATCAGACCCGGGCGGGTGATCAGATCGGAGATGCCCTGCACGGCGTTCTGCAGCACGTCATTCGCGGCCTTGAAGCAGTTCAGCAAGGTAACTTTCTTGCCCAGCACCAGGCTCAGCTTCTCGTTGGGAATCAGGATCAGCGAGTCGGTGTACTGGCGCATCTCGTCAATGCCGCGCTGGGCGATCGCCATGCGCTTCTTGCCCTCGTGGCCAAACGGCTTGGTCACGACCGCCACCGTCAGCACGCCCAGCTCCTTGGCGATCTGCGCAATCACCGGGGCCGCACCCGTGCCGGTGCCACCGCCCATGCCGGCGGTGACAAACAACAGATCCGTGCCCTCGATCATTTCGCGGATACGGTCACGATCTTCCTCGGCCGCCTGGCGGCCGATCTCGGGATTGGAGCCCGCGCCGAGACCGCGCGTGATTTCCACACCGAGTTGAATCTGGTTGGTGGGCACGCAGCGCTCGAGGTGATCACGGTCCGTGTTCGCGCAGACAAAGTCCACGCCCTCGATGCTGGCCTGCGCCATCTGATTGACGGTGTTGCACCCACCGCCGCCGACACCGATGACGCGTATGACCGCGCGCTTGCGCTGCCCGTCGTCGATCTCAAATACCTCTTTTGCCTGTCCGCCCATTTCGCTGCTCCTGCACGCCTGAACGTGCTGTGTCCTTGTGTGCCGATCCCTTGCTGCCATCACCAGCCAGGGCCGCCGTCTTTCGTTTTTATGTCGACTTGGCAGTCGTTATTTTATATATATTTTTAT
>JBFJKG010000171.1:0-5143 GCA_041635075.1 Solimonas sp. | reverse complement strand
TAGGTACGGCGCCAGTCGCGCGCGTTCGTCCTCATCCAGTGCCACCGCTGCGCGGCTGCTGCTGTCGATCCTCACCAGCACCGTCACCACAACCGCGGCGCAGGCGTCACCATCAAACAGGCCCAGACCCAGCGTGAACGAGCTGCGGCCGATGCCCAGTACCCGCACGCCCACGCGCACGGTGCCCGGGTAATGCAGCTCGCGCCGGTAATCGACCTCAAGGCGCGCCAGCACATTCTGACGGGGTGCGTGTGGAACCCAAAGCCCGGTCTCGATCAGGAAGGCTGCACGGCCACTTTCCGCATAGACCGTAAATGCCTTGTTGTTCACATGTCCGAGCAGGTCTAGGTCCGCAAAGCGGATGTGTTCATCGATCCAGTAGCGATAGGCTGCAGGATCAGTTGCCGACGCAAGCCCGCGGTCGCCTTCCATGTGTTTCAGGTTCCGTACACTTTCTGCGGCTGCGGTGCCTCGGCGATCAGCGCCTCCACCACCTCGGTCAGCTCCGCCGGATTCCAGCGCGCCTTGTTGTCACGGATCTTGCCGGTTCTCCACCCGTCCGCAACCGAGAGCTTGCCGCCCTCGACCTCGAACACGCGCCCGGACACCTTCGCCGACAGCGGGCTGCAGAGCCAAACCACCAGTGGCGCGACATTCTCAGGTGCGTAGTAGTCGAAGCTACCATCCTCGGGTTTCTTCATGATGGCGCCAAACGGCCCCTCGGTCATGCCGGTACGCGCGGCCGGAGCCAGCGCGTTGGCGGTGATGCCGTAGCGGCCCAGTTCGGCGGCCTGAATCAGCGTCAGCGAGGCGATCCCGCCTTTGGCTGCAGCGTAGTTGCTCTGCCCGACCGAGCCTTGCAGGCCAGCGCCAGAGCTGGTGTTGACGATGCGTGCGTCTACGCGCTGCCCGGTGGCCTTGACCTGATCACGCCAGCGCTGCACCAGTTTGCTGGCGATGCAGAAGTGTCCTTTCAGATGCACCTTGATCACCAGATCCCATTCATCCTCGCTCATGCTCGCAAACATGCGATCGCGCACGATACCGGCATTGTTGACCAGGCCGTGCACATCGCCAAACGCATCTACAGCGGTCTTGACGATCGCTTCCGCGCCGGCCATCGAGGTAATGTCATCGCCGCTGGCCACAGCCTGCCCGCCGGCGGCTTTTACTTCGGCCACTACCGCTTCGGCCGCTTCGCGCTTGATGTCGTTGACCACCACCTGCGCACCTTCGGCGGCCAGCGCCAGAACGTAGGCGCGGCCCAGACCTGCGCCGGAACCGGTAACGATGATGCTGCGTTTGTCGCAAATACCCATGGTTCTGCTTCTCTGATGAAGTACCGAGAAAACCGGCGCGCTTAGCCGAGGCGTTCGATGATGGTGACGTTGGCGACGCCGCCGCCCTCGCACATGGTCTGCAGACCATAGCGCCCACCGGTACGCTCCAGCTCGTGCAGCAGGGTGGTCATCAGCTTGGTGCCGGTAGCACCCAGCGGATGCGCCAGCGCGATGCCACCGCCATTGACGTTGGTCTTGGCGTGCGGATAGCCGGTTTCCTTGAACCAGGCCAGCACCACCGGCGCGAAGGCCTCGTTGATCTCGACCAGATCGATGTCTTCCAGCTTCATGCCGGCGCGCTTCATCGCGTAGTGCGTGGCCGGAATCGGTGCGGTCAGCATGAAGATCGGATCATCGGCCAGCACGCTCATGTGATGGATGCGCGCACGTGGCGTGAGCTGGTATTGCTTCAGCGCCTTCTCCGACACGATCAGCATGGCCGAGGCTGCATCGCCGGTCTGGCTCGACACACCCGCGGTGATGGTGCCGCCCGGCGCCAGGGGCTCAAGCGCCGCCATCTTCTCGAGCGTGGTTTCACGCGTGGTCTCGTCGTGCTCAAGGCCCGCGATCGCCACGATCTCCTTCTTGAAGCGTCCTTCGGCGATGGCCTTGCGCGCACGCACGTGGCTCTCCAGCGAGAAGCGCTCCATCTCCTCACGCGAGATATTCCACTTGTCGGCAATCATCTGCGCGCCGACAAACTGCGAGACCGGCTTGTTGCCGAAGCGCTCCACCCAACCCTTGGAGCCGGAAAACGGATCATCGAAGCCCAGCGGCTTGGCGCAGACCATTGCCGAAGAGATCGGGATCTGCGTCATCGTCTGCACGCCGCCGGCAATCACCACATCCTGTGCGCCCGACATCACGGCCTGTGCGGCGAAGTGCACGGCCTGCTGGCTCGAGCCGCACTGGCGGTCGATGGTCACCCCCGGCACATGCAGCGGCAGACCGGCGGCCAGCCAGCAGGTACGCGCGATGTTTCCGGCGAGCGGTCCAATGGCATCGAGGCAGCCGAATACGACGTCGTCATAGTTCTCGGCCGGAATGCTGTTGCGCTCGACCAGCGCCTTGAGCACGTGCGCGCCCAGATCGGCACCGTGTATATGCGACAGCGAACCCTTGCGCTTGCCGGTGGGTGTACGCAGTGCATCAACAATATAGGCTTCAGCCATGATCTAAATCCTCTATCTAGCAATCGAATTCGGTGGATGTGCGTCGGGATGCGGAACCTGATGCCCACTGTGCGGCAGGTGCGCCATGCGCCCTCAGTTGAACGTCTCGCCGGGACCCAGTTGTGCATCCGGCGCCAGCACGTGCGCGGCGACGCGCGCCTTGTGAAACGCCCGGTCACCCCAGGTTGCGTCCAGCGCCCAGGCACGCTTCATGAACATCTGCAGATCGGCTTCCCAGGTATAGCCCATCGCGCCATGGACCTGAATGCTCTTGCGCGCAGCCAGCAGCGCGGCCTCGCCCGCAGCCAGTCGGGCGTGAGACACATAGACCGACGCGAGTGCATCGTTCTCCGCCAGCGCCGCAGCCGCCCGATGCACGACCGGCTCGGCAAACTCGATCTTCACGGCGACGTCCGCCATATGGTGCTTGACCGCCTGGAACGTACCTATCGGCTTGCCGAACTGCTTGCGCTGCGCGGCGTGGTCCACACCCAGATCCAGCATGCGCTGTGCCAGCCCCAGCAATTGCGCGCTGATGGCCAGACCGGCGCGGTTGATAACCCCGGCCCACAGCGCGGCCCCCGGGTCTGCCGCACAGACACGCGTAGTCGCCGACGGCGTCCACTTCACCTTGTAGAGACGGCGCGACTGGTCGATGCTGGGATTCAGCGACAACTCGGTGTCGCCTGCCTGCACGGCATGCAGCTCATCTTCGTGCCACAACAGCAACAGGTTCGAGTTCTTGGCATCGGCCACCAGCGGGTTGATCGGATGCCCTACGGCGATGCGTGCCTCACCCGAAGCCACCTTCGGCAGCCATGCGACCTTGAGCGCATGGCCCTCCGGTAGCTGATTCAGCAGCCAGACCGCCAGATAGCCGGTGGCGGTCAACGAATCGGGAATTGCGAAATAGCCCAGCTCCTGCTGCACCAGAACCCAGTCGAGATCACCGACGGCGATCCCGCCATAGGCTTCAGGCACCGATAGCGCAGTCAAACCCTGATCGGCGAGCTTGGCTCGCAGTTCGGCGGAGCGGCCGATCTGGGTTTCCCAGATATCGCGCAGCATCTCTGGGGCGGCCTCGACCATCAGGAATCGACGGATGGCATCGCGGAAGGCGAGCTGCTGTTCTTCGAATGTGAAATCCATATCAGACCTTTTGGCGTCCGTTCAGCAGAACCGGCATCGGCGTGTTCATGGCGGCTCGACTCAGGCGCGCGGCAGGCCGAGCATGCGCTCGGCGATGATGTTGCGCTGTATCTCGTTGGTGCCGGCGTAGATCGGCCCAGCCTGAGCAAACAGGAAGCCATCCAGCCAGTGGCCGATGTCGCCGGCATCCGGTGCCTCGGCCATAAGCTCGGCGCGGGCACCCAGAATGCTCATCGCGGTCTCATGCATCAGCAGGTCCAGCTCCGACCAGAAGATCTTGTTGGTGCTGGCCTCGGCACCGATCTGTCCGCCCTTGGCAAGCCGCCCCGCCGTGCGATAGGTGGCAAGCGTATAGGCCTCAGCCTGCATCCAGCTGCGGAGCACCGCATCGCGGATCGCAGGATCGGCGTCCGCCCGGCTGCGATGTCGCTGGTACAGATCAACCAGCTGCTTTGCGGTCTGCTGAAAGCGCGCCGGTGAGCGCAGCATCAGGCCGCGCTCGAAGCCCGCCGTGGCCATCGCCACGCTCCAGCCCGCGCCTTCATCGCCCATGCGGTTGCCGACTGGCACCCGCACGTCGTCGAAGAAGATCTCCGCAAAGCCCGGCAAACCGTTGAGCTGCCTGACCGGACGAATGGTGATGCCCTTCAGATTCAACGGCAGCAGGATGAAGGTGAGGCCATGATGGCGTTGCGACTCCGGATCCGTCCGGAACAGCCCGAACAGCCAGTCGGCCCACACCGCACGCGTGGACCAGGTCTTCTGGCCGTTGATCACATAGTGGTCGCCATCGCGGATCGCCTTGCAGCGTATCGCCGCCATGTCGGAGCCAGCGCCCGGCTCAGACCAGCCCTGCGCCCAGATATCCTGCCCCGCTGCCATGCGCGGCAGGAAGCGCGCCTTCTGCTCGGCGGTACCGTACTCCATCAAGGTCGGCGCGAGCAGGAAGATGCCGTTCTGATTGACACGCAGGGGTGCGTTGGCACGCCAGTACTCTTCCTCGAAGATCAGCCACTCGATCAGATCACAGCCACGGCCACCCAACTCCTTGGGCCAGGTAACGGCGCTGTAGTGGCCCTGGTTCAGCGTCGCTTCCCAAGCGCGATGCGCGGCAAAGCCCGCTTCGGTGTCAAAGCTGGCCAGCGGTTGCTTCGGCACATGTGCCTGCAACCACGCCCGTACTTCAGCGCGAAACTTGTTCTGCTTGCCGGTGTACTCCAGCCTCATTGGCAACTCCTGGCCACGTGCATTCCTCGTCCTGGGAGCACCTCGACGGCCACCAGACCCGGCCGTCGATGTCGTACTCCAATCCGCGACTCCGGCGCACCCTGCGCGAAATCACTGTCCTTGTATCTGTTCACCTTCCGCGCTTACTCCTGGGCATCAAACTTTGCGTCGCGCTTCTCGACAAATGCGCGGCGTGTCTCGGCAGAGTCCTTGCTCATGTAGGCCTGCAGCGTGAAGCCCTGCTCCCAGCGGTAC
>JBFJKG010000170.1:0-5146 GCA_041635075.1 Solimonas sp. | reverse complement strand
GGAAGCCGCCAATACCGAGAACGTCGAGGTCCGCGGCAGCCATATGGGGCTGGTCTACAACCCGAGCGCCATTCGCGCGATTGCGCAGCGGCTGGCGATCGATCCGGCAGCGTAGTCCGCTGCAGATTCTCAGCGGGTTGCCGCCTGCAAGACCGCCGCGATACCCAGCGCCTTCAGCTGCTGCACCTGAGCGGCATCGCGCAACAGCAACGCGCCGGCAAATCCGAGCGCGTTGATGCTGATATCGGCAACGGCTGCCCGGGTGCGCGGCACCAACATCATCCAATGCGGCGTGATCAGGGCGTTGTAGCCCTCGCAGACCGCTGCATCGGGATCGCGGTCCAAGGCATGCAACAGCATGCGGTAGGTGGCATGCATGTCGGCTGCCCGCAAGGACGGCAAGGCGCTCAGCTGGTGCCGGTAGGGCAGTTCCGCGGTCAGCGCTACACCCGGCGCGGCACCGGCCAACGCCTGCGCTACGCGCGCAGCCACCGGCAGTTCCGATGCGCCGGGCACCAGCGCGCTGTCGATCCACTGCAAATGCCGATGGGGCTGGCTGCCGCCGGCGATCGCCCCGGCGTTGTAGAACACCAGACCCCCGAGACGCCCCAACAGTTGGGCCGCCGCCTCGCAGTCGCCCCGGGTCAATGGCGCCGACTGCGGCTCGAATGCTTCGGTTACCAGCAGCAGGTGCGTCTCCACCACCGGATACCTGTTCAACAGCACCACATGCCGGGGTGGCAGATGTGCGACATACAGTGCGGCGTCGTAGGGCAGAAACGGATTCGTGTGTGGCTTTGCCTCTGCAGGCGGTGCGGATACCGGCTTGTGGCGCAGGCTATCGACCTGGCGCAACACATAGTCCACACCGCCGGCATTCACACATTCGAGCTGCGTGGCGATCGGCAGCAAGGCCCCGGCTGCGCGCGCGCCGTTGGCAGCGGTAGCGATCTGCAGACGCAGCCCATCTGCACCGGGAGTAAGCGCTTGGCGTGACACCGGGATGGAACTCATGGCGCGCACAGTGCCGCAGCACTACCGCCCGCAGCAAGCCTCAATCGATGAACAGGGTCGCGGGGCACTCCAGCAGCGCTTTTATAGCCTGAATGAACGCAGCAGCGTCCCAGCCATCGACAATGCGGTGATCAAAGGAAGACGACAGGTTCATCATCGTGCGCACCGCGATCGCGCCGTTGCGGACCATCGGCCGCTCGACCATCTTGTTGACGCCGACGATCGCGACTTCCGGCGCATTGATGACCGGCGTCGAGACGATGCCACCCATCGGCCCCAGACTGCTGATGGTGATGCTGGAGCCGCCCAGTTCCTCGCGCGTAGCCTTGCCGCTACGCGCGGCCTCGGCCAATCGACGAATCTCGGCCGCAGCCGCCCACAGATCCAGGGTCTCGGCATGGCGCACCACCGGCACCACGAGGCCATTCGGCGTTTGCGTGGCGATGCCGACATGCGCCGCCGCGTAGCGATGCAGCACACCGGCTTCGTCGTCGTAGGTGGCATTCACCTGCGGGAACTGCGCGCGCACCTGCACCAGCGCACGCATCAGAAACGGCAACACCGTGAGCTTGCCGCGCGCGGCGCCGTACTTCGTGTTCAGATGCTGGCGCAGTTGCTCGAGCTCGGTGACATCGACTTCCTCTACGTAAGCAAAGTGGGGAATGCGTTGCTTGGTGCGCTGCAGGGTTTCGGCGATCTTGCGGCGCAGACCGATCACCTTGACCGTTTCCACCGCGGTGCTCGGCGCCTGCATTGATCTCGGACGCTGCACTGCCTGGGACGACTGAGTGTGCGCCTCCAGATCCTCGCGCGTGATGCGTCCGCGCGGGCCGCTGCCGGCGACGCTCTCCAGCGCCACCCCGAGCTCGCGCGCACGCTTGCGCACCGCAGGCGAGGTCTGCGGCTTCAGTGCCGCCGGGCTCGCCTCTTCCGCTGCGGCTGCTGCCGGCAACGAGACCGACGCAGCGGCGGCGGACGCCGTGACCCGCGGCACAGCGGCCTGCGGACTGGCGTCAGTCGGCGCCTCAGCCGCACGCGATTCCGTGGCGGCAGCATCGGTCTCGATCACCACCAGCGTTGCGCCAACGGCGATCTTGTCGCCGGCCTCACCATTGCGCTCGACGATGCGGCCGGCAACCGGCGACGGCAGCTCGACGGCCGCCTTGTCGGTGAGCATGTCCACCAGCGGCTGATCCTCGCTCACGAGTTCGCCGACCTCCACGCGCCAGGTCGCGATCTCCGACTCGGCAATGCCTTCGCCCACATCCGGCAGCTTGAACAGTACGCGTGCCATGCTCAGCTCTCCATCACGCGCTTCAGCGCCTTGGCCACACGGTCCGGCCCCGGGAAGTAGGCCCACTCCAGCGCATGCGGATACGGTGTGTCCCAGCCGGTGACGCGCTCGATCGGCGCTTCCAGATGCCAGAAGCAGTTTTCCTGCACCAGCGCTGACAGCTCGGCGCCGTAACCGCCGGTATGCGTCGCCTCATGGACGATGACGCAGCGGCCCGTGCGGCTCACCGATTCAACGATGGTGTCGAGGTCCACCGGCAGCAAGGTGCGCAGGTCGATGACCTCGGCATCCACCCCCGATTCCTCCACCGCCTTGAGGCAGACGTGAACCATCGTGCCGTAGGTAATGACCGTCGCCTGCGAACCCGGCCGCGCAATCGCTGCCTTGCCTAGCTCGATGCGGTAGTAGCCTTCGGGCACCTCACCGGCAGGATGCTTGGCCCAGGGGGTGAGCGGACGATCGTGGTGGCCGTCGAAGGGGCCGTTGTAGATGCGTTTGGGCTCGAAGAACATCACCGGGTCGTCGTCCTCGATCGCGGCAATCAGCAGGCCCTTGGCGTCGTAGGGATTGGATGGCATCACCGTCTTCAGACCACAGACGTGGGTGAAGATGCCCTCAGGGCTTTGGCTATGGGTCTGGCCGCCGAAGATGCCGCCGCCACAGGGGGCGCGCACCGTGATCGGTGCCCAGAACTCGCCCCCCGAGCGATAGCGCAGGCGTGCGGCCTCCGACACCAACTGATCGAAGGCGGGATAGATGTAGTCGGCAAACTGGATCTCGGCGACCGGGCGCAGGCCATAGACCCCCATGCCGATTGCGGTGCCGAGAATGCCGCCCTCGGCGATCGGCGTATCAAACACCCGGGTCTTGCCGTACTTCTTCTGCAGTCCGGCAGTACAGCGGAACACGCCGCCAAAGTAACCCACGTCTTCACCGAAGATCACGACGCTGTCGTCGCGCGCCATCATCACGTCCATCGCCGAGTTGATGGCCTGAATCATGTTCATGCTGGCCATGATCAGCTCCCCAGCAATTCGCGGCGCTGCCGCTCGAGATGTGCCGGCATGTCCTTGAACACATCCTCGAACATGCTGTCCGGCGCCACCGGCACACTGCCCAGCGTGCCGTAGCTCTCGGCTTCCTTCAGATCCGCTTTGACCTTCTCGTCGAGCGCCTTCGTGAGCTCGGCATGGCGCTTTTCATCCCAGGCCTTGAGCTTGATCAGGTGCTGCTTGAGTCGCTCGATCGGATCCCCCAGCGGCCAGCTCGCACCCTCATCCTGCGGCCGGTAGGCGGCCGGATCATCGCTGGTGGAGTGTGCAGCGGCGCGATAGGTGAACAGCTCGATCAGCGTCGGCCCCAGATTGCGCCGCGCGCGTTCCGCCGCCCAGCGCGTCACTGCATACACGGCGAGAAAATCATTGCCGTCCACGCGCAGGCCCGGTATGCCGCTGCCGATGGCGCGCGCTGCGAACGTGGCGCGCTCGCCGCCGGCAAAGCCCTGAAATGATGAGATGGCCCACTGGTTGTTGACCACGTTAAGAATCACCGGCGCCTGATACACCGCCGCAAAGGTCATCGCGTAATGAAAGTCGGCCTCGGCGGTGGTGCCGTCGCCGATCCAGCCGGCGGCGATGCGCGTGTCATGCCGGATGGCCGAGGCCATCGCCCAGCCCACGGCCTGCGGCAGCTGCGTGCCGAGGTTGCCGGAGATCGAGAAGAATCCGGCCTCCTTGGACGAGTACATGATCGGCAGCTGGCGGCCCTTGAGCCGGTCACGGCTGTTGTTGAAGATCTGGCACATCATGTCCAGCAGCGGCCAGTTGCGCGCAATCAGCAGCCCCTGCTGGCGATAGCTGGGAAACAGCATGTCCTTGGGGTCCAGCGCGTAGGCCTGCGCCACGGCCACGGCTTCCTCGCCGGTGGACTTCATATAGAACGAGGTCTTGCCCTGGCGCTGCACGCGCAGCATGCGGTCGTCGAAGGTGCGGGTCAGCAGCATGTGCCGCAGCCCCTCGCGCAGGGTTTCCACCGGCAGCTGCGGATCCCAGGCACCGACGGCAGCGTGCGTGTCGTCGAGCACGCGGATCAGGCCGAACGGAAACGCGCGCAACTCCGGTTCCGGCGCGTCAACCGGGGGCTGCGGCAGCACGCCCGCCGGCGGAATCTCCAGCTTGCTGAAATCCGGCGCCTGCCCCGGCCGCGCCGCTGGTTCGGGCACGTGCAATTGCAGGTGCGGCGGGGCTTCGGCGCTCTGCTGGCGCTTTTTCCTCGTCATTGAAATCCATCTCCTCTCGCTAGAACCCCAAGGCTGCGCCCTTGGGCCGCTGCCGTCCATGCGGGAAAACCCGCACTTGCAGGTGTTCGGATGCCGCTATTTGACAGATGTTGAATTACTGACACGGCGTCAGTAGAGTGTCGCGCCATGAACCGCAGCAAGGTCCGCCGTCGAGCAGAAAAGGAGCAGCGTCGCGAAGAGATCGTCGACGCCGCCGAGGTCGTGTTTATGCGCCAGGGCTACGGTGCGGCCAAGATGGAAGACGTCGCCAAACAGGCGCGCATTTCGCGCGCGCTGGTCTATCTATACTTCCGCAACAAGGAAGACCTTTACTTTGCGATCTGCGTGCGCGCCCTGCAGCAGCTGCGCCAGCGCTTCATCGCAGTGGCCGAAGGCGCCGAGACCGGATACGAACGCGTGCTGGCGATCGGCCGCGAGTACGTGCGCTTTGCACGCGAGTGCCCGGGGCATTTCGTTGCCCTCTCGCATCTCGAGGCCCATCAGCCAGGCGACGTGGCCGCTGATAGTGTCGAGCGCGAAGCCCTGGAGGCCGGCAAGGC
>JBFJKG010000169.1:0-5154 GCA_041635075.1 Solimonas sp. | reverse complement strand
GATGGCTGCATCGACCATTCGATCATTTCAATGATCGATCGATTTGCATGGCGCATGGAGAATATCCCCGGCGTGCAGTCCACGCTTTCGCTGCCAAAACTGCAGCGCAAGGTCTACAACAGCTACAGCGAGAGCAATCCGAAGTTCAACACCCTGCCGCGCGAAAGCGGGGCGCTGGTGATCACCGTGCAGCCGTTCCCGAGCTCGACCGGCCTGCTGAACGAAGACTGCAGCGCGATGCCAGTGCTGATCTTCACGCAGGACCACAAGGCGGAGACGATCGACACGATCATCGCCGGCATCCATCAGTTCACCGCCGAACAACCGGCGGATGCGCCGGTCACCTTCAGGCTGGCCACCGGCAACGTCGGCGTCATGGCGGCAGCCAACGACGTCATCAAGGACACCGAGTATTCGGTGCTGCTGTGGTTGTTCCTGGGTATAGGGGTGTGCGTACTGGCCTCGTTCCGCAGCATTGCCGGACTGGTCTGCGTGCTGGTACCGCTGGCGCTGGTGCACGTGGTCTCGTACGCGGTGATGGTCTACCTCGAGATCGGCATCAAGATTTCCAACCTCGCGGTGGCCGCCTTTGCCGCCGGCATTGGCGTTGACTACGGCATCTACATCTACAGCGTGCTTGAGGAGAACGTGCTCAACAAGGGCATGAAGCTGCGTGAAGCGTACGAGAACACGCTCCATCAGACCGGCAAGGCCGTGATCTTCACTGCGCTGACGCTGGCTGCCACCGTCTGCAGCTGGCTGTTCTCGCACCTGCAGTTCCAGATCGATATGGGCATTTTGCTGACGATGATGTTCGTCGCCAATGCCGTTGCCGCAGTCGTGCTGTTGCCGGCCTTTGCCGCCTTCCTTTTGCGCAGCAAGGTAGGCAGCGGCGGTAATGGCAATCCGCAACAGGAAATGAATGTCAGCTGATAGCGGGCTGCCCGGCGTGGTCATGCCGGTGGCCTGCGTCAGCGGACCGCAGCAAGCGGGAAAGGGAAGAGGCTTCAGACAACAGGACGCTCGGGTAGTCGACGGAAGCGCCTGTTCACAACCGGAGAAGAGTGCCGTGATCAGAAAATCGCTGTTGATGCCCACCATGTTGGCGACCATTGCGCTGTGCGCCCATCCGGCGCTGGCCAAGGTTGCGCCGGAAGAAGCCGCCAAGCTTGGCAAGGAGCTGACTCCGGTCGGCGCCGAGCGCGCGGGCAACAAGGAGGGCACGATCCCGGCGTGGGCACCTGCCAAGCAGGGAGGGGCGCTGAAGGACAGCTTCCCAACGAATCCCGCGATCGAGGCCGAGAAGCCGATCCTGACAATCGACGCCAGGAATGCGGCGCAGTACGCAGACAAGCTGACTGAAGGCCACAAGGAACTGCTCAAGCGCTTTCCGGACACCTACAAGCTCAACGTCTACCCGACCCATCGCATCGTCAATTTCCCCGAAAAGATTCTTTCGGAGACGGTGAAGAACGCAACGCGCGCCGAACTCAGTGGCGTCGACAACCCCAAGGGGGCTTTCGTCGGCTTCCCATTCCCGATTCCGAAGTCCGGTGCCGAGCCGATCTGGAATCACCGCACGAAGTGGCGCGGTGAGGCGATCCGCCGCTACAACAACCAGATGATCGTGCAGCAGAGCGGCAAGTACTCGCTGACCAAAATTGTCGAGGATGTGAAGTTCTACTACGCGTCGGTGGCCAATCCGAATCCGCCGGAACTCAAGCCCGGCGTCGACTTCCTGCGCTACCTGTCGGAGACCATTTCGCCGCCTCGTATTGCCGGCACGTTCATCTTGGTACACGAGAAGGCGGGCTTTGGTCCTGAAGGTCGCGCGGCGTGGCTGTACGCGCCAGCGCTTAAGCGCATCCGCCGCGCGCCGGCCGTGTGCTGCGACAACCCCTACGAGGGCACCGACGGCCACCAGTTCTACGATCAGGTTGATCTCTACAACGGCGTGCTCGAGCGGTTCAGCTGGAAGCTGATGGGCAAGCGTGAGCTCTATATCCCGTACAACGCCTACCGGATCTCCGGCAACAAGGTGAAGTACGAGGATCTGGCGCGCCCCAACCATCTGAATCAGGACCTGTCGCGCTACGAGCTGCATCGCGTCTGGGTGGTCGAGGCCGACAACAAGCCGGACCAGCGGCACACCTTCAAGAAGCGCCGCATCTATCTGGATGAGGACAGCTGGAACGTCGTGGCCATCGATAACTACGACCAGCAAGGAAAGCTGATGCAGTTCCAGGAAGGTCATGTGGTGCTGCACACCAACGTACTGGCTGTGGCCACACAACCGGAAGTGATCTACCACCTGAACTCGGGTCGCTACTTCGTCACGGCCATGGCCAACGAAGACAAGCCCTACGACCAGACGGTGAACTTCAACGACAACGTGTTTGAAGCCGGAACGGTCCAGAAGAGAACGTCCAAGTAAGTGGTGCGCTGCCTGAGTGCGCTGACGCAGGTTCCTGTCAGCGCGCTCGGGCATCGGCTGTCTTCGCTGCGAATCATGAAGGAGAGCATGACAATGAAGATGGGATGCCGGCGCCGAGCGCCGCTATGGGCAGTGGCGGTATTGTTGGGGTTGCCGCTCAATGCATCGGCAGTTGAATTCGACTTCAGCCTGTTCGACCAGGAGTTCACCGCGGTAGCCAACAACACGGTGACCTTTGGTGCGTCCTGGCGCATCGAAGATCGCGCGGATGATCTGGTTGGAAAGTCCTCTCTGGACCCGGGGGTCTGTGGCGGGGCGTACCAGTCGTGCCAAGGTCTGCATCGCCTGCAGACGCATCCGTCGCAGCGCTTGTTTGATTCGCCCGGCATGGCGTCGATGAACTTCGACGATGGCAACCTCAACTACGATCGCGGCGACATCACCCAGGCGCCGTTCAAGCTGTCTCAGGACCTGAACATCAAGTTTGGTGACCTGGGCTTCTTCTTCCGCGGCATCGGCATCTATGACGACGTCAATTACCGCAACTTCAAGGAATACCATCCCAACCGCATCACCGCCGAGAATGCCGGTCGCGTAGGTACGACGGGCGATCCAGCTGCCAATCGCTACTTCACGCGGGTCTACGGGCCGGGCGGCGTGGTGCGCAACGAGCGAGACGGTGCGGAGGCGCGGGAGTCCGGGCTGCGCTACGACCTGCTGGATGCCAACTTCTACGGCGTGGTGCAGCCGTTTGCGGAGCACGACGTCATCTTCCGTATCGGTCGCCAGACCGTGAACTGGGGGCAGAGCACGGTGGCAGTGGTCAACAGCGTCAATCAGGCACAGCCGGTCAATGCCAATAGCCTGTATCGCCTGGGCTTTGGGTTGCTGGAGGAGCTGTTCGTGCCGGTCGGCATGCTGCGTATGAGCACCGAGATTGCCGGTGGTGTCAGCATCGAGGGCTACTACCAGTACGAGTGGCAGCCGATCGAGATTCCGACTCCGGGCAGCTATATGTCGTTCGTCGATGTCGGCACCGACAATCTGCGCGGATCGATCAATGCGGCCTTCGGCGGCTCGGCCGATGATCCGGATCATGTCGGCAACCCGCTCGATAATCCGCTGACGCTGATTACGCCAACGACGCTGACGATCGATCGCATGAAGGACAACGAGGCCCGCGATTCCGGTCAGTACGGCGTCTCGCTGAAGTACTACGCCGAATGGCTCAACGACGGCACCGAACTGGGCCTGTACTTCATGAACTATCACTCGAAGCTGCCGTACGTCAGCTTCTACTCAACCGACGCCAGCTGCGCGCGCCGCGAAGGCAACAGCATGGGCATGGATGCCACGAACTCACTGGAGTTCCTGCAGGCCTGCCCGAACATGCCGGTAGCGGGCAATGCGCAGTTTCTGGCCGATCTGACCTCGTTGATCGTGCAGCGTCCCGGCGTGGTTGCTGACCTCGGCATTGGCCCCAATCTGGAAACCGGGCTCAGTGCGATTACGAGTCTGCTACTACCTCAGCCAGGACAGCCGCAGAGCGACGCTTTGGCGCTCGATTCAGCCAAGCTGCAGATCGAGTATCCGGAAGACCTGAAGATGTTCGGCTTCAGCTTCACCACCACCGCGGGCGAATACTCCTTCCAGGGTGAGGTGTCCTACCGCCCCAATGTGCCGTTGCAGGTGGCGCTGGTGGATCTGGCCTTTGCCTCGTTCGGGCCGACGCTGACGCGCTGCCATGACGAAGCACTTGGGTGCCTGGGCGCGTCAGCCGGCTTGGGCTTTGATGAAGATGGCAACTACGTGGTGTACGACGGTAACGACTTCACTGACGAGAACGGCAACAATCCCTATACCGATACCATCCAGCTCGGGGTCGGGGCTGCACCTGGTTCGGCGCGCTCGTTCCCCAACTTCATCACGCCGTATCGGGGCGGTGTGGTCGGCGAGAACGCGCCTAACAGCTACATCCAGGGTTGGATTCCCGGCAAGGTCGCGCAGTACAACATCGGAGCCACGCGCGTGCTTGGAAACTCCGAGAACTGGATTGCGGCTGACCAGATCATTCTGTTGTACGAGCTTGCAGCCACGCATGTACTGAACATGCCGGACTTCGACGAACTGCAGATCGAAGGGCCGTACACCGCGACGACGCATGCCAGCGCAGGTGCCAACGGCAGCGGTGCCGACGGCTCTCAGCTCGCCTGTTCGACCAACAAAGCCTGCACGGTGGGGCCCGACGGCCTGCGTTTCAATCCGTTTCAGGCGCCCCGCAAGGCGTTTGCGGATGCGTTCTCCTGGGGTTACCGCGTCGTCGGCATCATTCGCTACGAGTCGGTACTGCCCAGCATCAGCATTTCACCGCTGTTCATCTGGCAGCACGACATCTCGGGCAACTCCCCCGGTCCTGCGGGCAATTTCGTCGAAGGTCGCAAGACGCTGAACCTGATTCTTGAAACCCGCTACGAGAAGGCGCTGTCGTTCAACGTGGCCTACAACAGCTTCTTTGGCGCTGGCAGCAACAACCTGTACCGGGATCGCGACAATCTCGGCTTCTTCGTCAAGTACCAGTTCTGAGCGCCACGGCACCCCGCGGAAATGGCTCTTTCAGTGAGAACCTCCATGCACGCTTACCTGCACCGATTTCGCTACAAGGCCACCGCCGTGTCCCTGGGGCTCGCCTTGATGCTGGGCGTCTCTGCGCAGGACGGTGG
>JBFJKG010000168.1:0-5199 GCA_041635075.1 Solimonas sp. | reverse complement strand
CGCGGCGCCGGATCAAAGCCCAGCTGCGCAGGCACTCGCGCCCGGTCCAGACGCTCCAGCGGGTAGCGCTGACCATTCAGGTGCAGCGTCAGCGGCGTGGTGTGTCCGGAGGGTTGCTCAAGCGCGGCCGCCAGATCGGGTTCGGTCACTGCATGCCCTTGATGCTCGATGCGCGCCAGCAACCAGTCGAGTTCGGCATCGCTGACAGCAGCAGGTCCATGCTCGGTCACCAGCACCACTGAACCCTCCTCATCCAGCAGTGCGCGGTGGATCTGCTGTACCGGCAGGTCGGTATGTGTCTGCAAGCTCCGCGAATCGGGGGTGCGCTGCAGGATGTACGGCGTATAGGCGAGGTCCACGTAACCGCGCTGTGGGCCATTCTGGAAGTACCAACGGCCATGCTCATCGGCGGCGTAGTTGCGGTTGAGGGTGTCGATGATCTGCGGGCGCGAAATCGGCTGACCGCGGATCAGCCAACGGCCGCGATGATCCAGCCCCAGCCAGCCAAAGAGTGCTGGCACATTGGGCCAGCGTTCCAGCGCGCGATGCACCCAGTCTTCCATGGCGTCTTCAGCCTTCGGGTGCGTCAATCACGGCCAGCGTCACCGTGGCCTTGGCCTGCAGTTCACGCCGATCCGGATAGATCCCCCAGACAGAGGCCTCCACAACGCTGATGCGGCGCCCGGGCTTCAGCACCTCGGCCTCGCAGCGGTATCGGGGCGCGCGCCCGGGGCGCAGGAGGTTGATCTTGAATTCCACGGTCAGTACCGCCTGACCGGCTTCCAGCAGTGTTGTGGCAGCAGCGCCTGCGCTGTGATCGGCCAGCGCCGCGGAGGCGCCGGCGTGCAATAGCCCGTGGTGCTGCGTCAGATGTGGCGCCAGCTCCAGTTCGGCGACGATGCGGCCCGGCGCGCACTCGACCACCTTGGCGCCAAGGGTGCGCATGAACGGGGCCGCTTCGTAGATGCGTTGCGCTTCTTCCAGGGACTGCATAGGTATCAACCCAGGCGCAGGATGCCTTCCGACACGGTAACCGCGTAGCCGCCGACTCGCACGGCCGAGACCTTGCCGCCGGCGCGGTCAACGCTGATGTGCAACTGGCTCGGGCGGCCCATCTCCACGCCCTGATGGATCAGCCAGCGGTGGGTACCGTCTTGGCTTTGTTCCATACCCAGCGCGCCGGCCAGCGCCACCGCAGCGGCGCCGGTTGCAGGATCCTCGGCAATGCCGAGGTCGGGCGCAAACATGCGTGCGCGCAGTTCGCCCGGCTCATAGCCGTGGGCATACACGTAGACCTCGTGTGCCCAGTAGTCCGTCAACAGCGCGCGAATCTTCGCGGTGTCCACATCGATACCGGCCAGCAGTTCCGGGGCCCGTAACGGCACCAGCAGGAACGGAACGCCACAGCTCGCGCTGCGCAGCTGTTCATCGCCCCTGCCGATGTCGTCCGGCTGCAACCCCAGCGCGGCAGCGACTGCGGCGCGGTCCGGCGGCGGCGGCCCGTACTCGGGCAGGCGTGCGGTCGTCAGCTCGGCGTAGACCTCCCGATCGACATCGCGGCGCACCTGCACCGGCACCGGGCCGACGTTCTCCTCCAACGAGAACTGCGCCGCGTCACCCCCGGGCACCAGCCGCAGCGATGACAGCAGACACGCCGTGCCGACCGTCGGGTGCCCGGCAAACGGCATCTCCTTGGACGGCGTGAAGATGCGCAGACGGTGCACGCAGTCCTTGCGCGTGGAAGCCAGTACGAACACGGTTTCCGACAGATTGAACTCGCGCGCGATGGTCTGCATCTGCGCTGTGCTGAGCTGCTCACCGCCGAGCACGACAGCCAGCGGGTTACCACCGAACAGGGACTCGGTGAAAACGTCCAGCGTGTGAAAGCGCAGTTGGTTCGGTCGTTCCATGGCCGAGGCCTCGCCGAGGGTGGGCGAGAATTGTACGCGCGCCAGCGGGCGGCTCAACGCATTCCGGCGCCACTGACACTACACTTCGGGCGGGGACCCAAACGAGAACAACACGTGAATCAGAATACCGCAGCGACGACACGTCTGGACCGCAGCCTGGCCACGATCGAGCGACTGGGAAACAAGCTGCCGGATCCGGCGATCCTGTTCCTGATCCTGATGCTGGCAGTCTGGGTGCTGTCGTGGGCGCTCTCGTATGTGAGCTTTGACATTGTCGATCCACGCAGCCATGCGCCACTGCAGGTGAACAATCTGCTGGACGGCGCCGCGCTGGCCGCGTTCATGTCGTCGATGGTCCATACCTTCGTCAGCTTCCATCCGCTGGGGGTGGTGCTGGTGGCGATGCTCGGCATCGGCGTGGCCGAACATACCGGCTTCATCGGCGCGGGCCTGCGTGGATTGCTGGCGATCACCACGCAGAAGCTGCTGACCCCGATGCTGATTGGGGTGGGCATCCTCAGCCACCTGGCGGTGGATGCCGGCTACGTGCTGGTGGTGCCGTTGGGGGCCGTGATCTTCTACGCCGCCGGGCGCCATCCGCTGGCCGGCATCGCCGCGGCGTTTGCCGGGGTTTCCGGCGGATTCTCGGCAACCTTTGTACCCGGCTCGCTGGAGCCGATGCTGCAGGGCATCTCCCAGGCCGGCGCGCAGATTCTGGACCCGGCAATCGTGCTCAACCCGCTGAACAACTACTTCTTCACCACTGCATCGGCGGTGCTGGTGATCGGCCTGGGATGGTTCATCACGGATCGCATCGTCGAGCCGCGGCTGCAGCGCAGCGCACCGCTGGACGGCGACCTGAATGGCCTGCCCACCATGGACCCGCTCAACGATACCGAGCGCCGCGGCCTGCGCCGCGCGCTGCTGGCCATGGGGCTCGGCCTGCTGCTGCTGGCACTGAGCGCGTGGCCGGCCACCTCCGCCTGGCGCGCGGCTGACGGTGCGCTGGCCACTGGCAGTGCACCCCTGATGCAATCCATCGTGCCGCTGATCTTCCTGATCTTCCTGATTCCGGGCGTGGTGTACGGCTATGCCACCGGCACCGTCAAAAGCTCGCGGGACATCGTTCAGGGCATGACCCGCTCGATGTCGACGATGGCGTACTACATCGTGATGGCATTCTTTGCCGCGCAGTTCATCGCCGCCTTCAATCAGTCCAATCTCGGCGCACTGCTGGCGCTTGAGGGCGCCAGTGCGCTGAAAGCGGCGGCGGTGCCTGCCGGACTGGTGATGATCGGCATCGTCTTTCTGACCGGTTTCATCAACCTGTTCGTCGGCTCGGCATCAGCAAAATGGGCGCTGCTGGCGCCGATCTTTGTACCGATGCTGATGCAACTCGGCATCTCGCCGGACCTGACACAGGCGGCCTACCGCGTGGGCGATTCCAGCACCAACATCATCACGCCACTGATGCCGTACTTTCCGCTGGTCGTGGTGTTTGCACAGAAGTACGTGAAAAGCAGCGGTATCGGCACGGTCACCGCGATGATGCTGCCGTACAGCGTAGCGCTGCTATTGGCGTGGTCGACATTCCTTCTGATCTGGTGGGGCCTGGGCATGCCGCTGGGCATTGGCGCCAGTTACCAGTACGTGCCCGGAGGCTAAGGCGCAAGCGCTGGCTCCGCTGCGCTCTGCTACCGTGTCCGGATGATTGTCGACCTGCTGATCGTGCTGGGCCTGATGCTGGTTAACGGCGTGCTGGCGCTGTCGGAACTGGCGGTCGTGTCCTCACGCAAAGCACGCCTCGGCGGCATGCAGAAGCGCGGCGTGCGCGGCGCGCGGGCGGCCTTGCAGCTGAAGGCCCAGCCCGGGCGCTTTCTGAGCACGGTGCAGATCGGCATCACCCTGGTCGGGGTGTTCGCCGGCGCCTACAGCGGCGCGACACTGGCAGCACCGCTTGCTGCATGGCTGCAGACGCTGCAGTGGATCGAACCGACACTGGCCATGGATCTGGCGTTCTCGGCGGTGGTCGTGGGCATCACCTATCTGTCGCTGATCATCGGCGAGTTGGTGCCCAAGCAGCTGGCACTGCGGAACCCCGAGCGCGCGGCGACACTGGTGGCTCCGCCGATGCTGTACCTGTCACGCCTGGCGCTGCCGCTGGTGTGGCTGCTGGATCTGTCGAGCCGGCTGATTCTCAAGTTGCTGCCGGCCAGCACCGTCAACGCCAACCATGTGACCGACGAAGAGATTCATGCGCTGGTCGCCGAAGCCGCGTCCAGTGGCGTAGTCGAGCCCGAGGAGCGCACGATGATTGCCGGTGTCATGCGCCTGGCCGACCGCAGCGTGCGCGCGATCATGACCCCGCGTCAGGAACTGGACTGGATTGACCTCGACGAACCGGTGGCCGCGCAGAACGCCGAGCTGCGCGCCAGCCGTCACTCCAAGCTGATAGCGGCACGCGGGCAGATCGACCAGTTCGTCGGCATCATTTCGTGCAAGCGGCTGATTGACGTGCAGATTGATGGCGCCAGCAGCGTCACCCCCTCCAGACACGTCGAGGAGGCGTTGGTGATTCCGGACAGCCTCGACGCGCTCGACGCCATGCAGAAGCTGCGTGACACACCGCTGCATGCGGCCATCGTCGTGGATGAGTTTGGAAGCCTGCAGGGGCTGGTGACCGTTACCGATGTGCTGTCGGCCATCGCCGGTGAGTTCCATCAGGACGCCGACGAGCGGCCCGGTGTGCTGCAGCGCCCGGACGGCTCCTGGCTGGTGGATGGCGAGATTGCCGCCGACGAGTTGTCCGCACATCTGGAGATGGCGCTGCCCGAGGATCGCGATTTCGAAACAGCCGCCGGTCTGGTATTGAAGCTGTTCGGCCGCATGCCGCAGTTAGGCGAAAGCACCTGGCTCAACGAGTGGCGTTTCGAAGTGGTGGACCTGGACGGCCATCGCGTCGACAAGCTGCTGATACACCGCACCCGCCCGGAAGACGACGAGGGCTGAGCCGCTACGGCACCTGTAGCGAGGCCGGCAGCCGCGGCGAGGAAATCAGTTCGTTGAACGCCTGCCAGCGACGCTCGGGTTCGTCGCCTGCCCTGGACTCGATGTAGCGCCCCACCAACTGTTCGCCCAGCGAGTAGTTGACGATATACGCCCGGTAATCATCAAAGAACTTTACGCGCTGCCGGGCGCGCGCCTCGGAGGCGAGTGCGAACGCCTGCATCCAATTGACGGTTGCCTCTGCGGTGACCGCACCATCGAGATACCGGCGCGCGGCTTCGAT
>JBFJKG010000167.1:0-5200 GCA_041635075.1 Solimonas sp. | reverse complement strand
GAAGGGATCGGCCCTGTGGGACGAGGTCAAGGACCGCCTGGATGACTCGGCGCTGGGACTGTCTGGCGGTCAACAGCAGCGCCTGGTGATCGCACGCGCCATCGCGATCCAGCCCGAGGTCATTCTTCTGGATGAACCCTGTTCTGCGCTTGATCCGATCTCGACGCTGAAGGTCGAAGAGCTGATCAACGAGCTGAAGAACCGCTACACGATCGTCATCGTGACCCACAACATGCAGCAGGCCGCACGAGTTTCCGACTACACGGCGTTCATGTATCTGGGCGATATCGTCGAGTACGGCCACACGGACCAGGTATTCACCAAACCGGTCAAGAAACAGACCGAGGACTACATCACCGGTCGCTACGGCTGAGGCCTCGCCGTTAGCGGCGTCGTCGATCCGGACTGGTTGGAGATCTGCGCGCCATGGCACCAAACGCATCAACCATTGCATCTGCAGTACGCTGAGCCAGGACACCTACATGAACAACCCAGGTTATAAGCAGCACATCTCCAGCCAGTTCAATGCGGAGCTGGAGGATGTACGCCAGCGCGTGCTTGCAATGGGCGGGCTGGTTGAACAGCAGATCATCGAGGCTACGCGCGCACTGATGGATGGCGATGCCCAGCTCGGTGAGCAAGTGGTGAAGAACGACTACAAGGTCAACCAGCTCGAAGTGATGATCGACGAGGAGTGCTCTCACATCCTCGCCCGTCGCCAACCGACGGCCAGCGACCTGCGCCTGGTATACGCCGTCATCAAGACCATCACCGACCTCGAGCGAATCGGCGACGAGGCGGAGAAGATTGCCCGCATGGCGACCGATCTTGCCAAGCAGGAACGGCTGTCCGACGGCCTGTTGCAGGTCCACCATCTCTCACGCAGCGTGACGCAGATGGTGCACGATGCGCTGGACGCCTTTGCACGCATGGACGCTGAAACCGCACTTGCCGTCGCACGCGAGGACGAGGTAATCGACCGCGAGTATGAGGCGCTTATGCGCCAGTGCATCACGTTCATGATGGAAGATCCGCGCACGATCCGTCGCGTGATGGACATCATATGGAGCGTGCGATCGCTTGAGCGTATCGGCGATCACGCCAAGAACATTTCCGAGTACGTGATCTACTTCGTGAAGGGCAAGGACGTGCGCCATCTGTCTCTTGAAACCATGGAGCGCGAAGTCAAGGGCAGCTGAGCGCACCCGGTACACGCTGACAAGGGCCGGCACTGCCGGCCCTTGTGCTGTGCGGGCCTCGCGCTGTCATCCAGCAGCCATCGTTACGCAACATCACTGCCGTAGCTTCGCGACCTCACCGAAACACGATGAGGAAACACGATGAGACACGCTCTGCCCTGCATCAGCCTGCTCGCTCTCCTGACGCTGGCGGCCTGTTCCGACAACGACCCCCGACCCGAACGCACACCCACCAGCATCAGTCTGCAGAAGCTGGCAACGCTGCAGACCGGCGGCTTCAACGAAGACGGTGGCGGAGCCGAGATCCCGGCCTTTGATCCGGGGAGCAAGCGCGGCTTCGTGGTCAATGCGGTTGATGGACGCGTCGACGTCGTTGACCTCAGCAATCCGGCGGCGCCTCATGCATTGACCAGCATCGATACGTCTGCGCTGGGCGCCGCCAACAGCGTGGCGGTCCGTGCGGGCCTGCTCGCGGTCGCAATCGAAGCCAGCCCCAAACAGGATCCGGGCGTGGTGGCCTTCTACAAGGCCTCGGACTCCAGCCTGATCGGCACGATTGCCGTGGGGAGCCTTCCCGACATGCTGACCTTTACACCGGATGGTCGTTACGTTGTCGTTGCCAATGAGGGCGAGCCCAACGATGACTACACGGTCGATCCCCAAGGGTCGGTCAGCATTATCGATGTCGCGACACGGACGGCCCGCACTGCGAACTTCAGCGCGTTCAACGGCCGGGAGGCCGAGTTGCGCGCCCAAGGTGTGCGCCTCTTCGGACCCGGCGCGACGGCGGCGCAGGATCTTGAGCCTGAGTACGTAGCGATCTCCCCTGACTCGTCGACTGCGTACGTGAGCCTGCAGGAGAACAACGCCATCGCCGTGGTGGATATCGCATCGGCTACCGTCACCGCGGTACAGCCGCTGGGCTACAAGAATCACCTGCTTACCGACAATGGCTTCGGCTCCGGCAACAAGCTGGACGCCAGCGACCGTGACTCCGCGATCGCGATCAGCAACTGGCCGCTGTTCGGCATGTATCAGCCGGATGCCATCGCCGCATACGAAGCCGCAGGCAGCACCTATCTGGTCACCGCGAATGAGGGTGACGCCCGCGACTACGGCGGCTACTCGGAGGAGTCTCGGATCAAGAGCCTGACGCTGGACCCGGCCCGCTTCCCCGACGCCGCTACCCTGCAGACGGACGCACAGCTGGGGCGACTCAATGTCACCACAGCACTGGGAGATACCGACGGCGATGGCGATTTTGACGCGCTGTACAGCTTCGGCAGCCGGTCGTTCTCGATCCGGCGGGCGGATGGCAGCCTGGTGTGGGACTCAGGCGACTTCTTCGAACGCCATATTGCGCAGAACCACCCCGACAGCTTCAACAGCGATCACGCCGAGAACGACTCGCGCGATAGCCGCAGCGACAACAAGGGCCCAGAACCTGAGGCTCTTGCCTTGGCTCATATTGGCGACAAGACATTCGCCTTCATCGGCATGGAGCGTGACAGCGGCTTGTTCGTCTACGACATCACCGACCCCGCCGCGCCGCAGTTCCTGCAGTACCTGAACCTGCGGGACTTCGCTGCGACCGACATGACGCTGGCCGGTGATCTGGGCCCGGAAGGCCTGGTGTTCGTGCCGGCGGCCGAAAGTCCGAACGGGGAGCCTCTGCTGCTGGTGGCCAACGAGGTCAGCGGCACTCTGACGCTTTACCGCATTCAGCAGACGTTCTGATTCGGCCGATAAGCTGCACCATAACCGCGAGCCCTCGCCGGGTTCGCGGTTTTTTTATGGGCGGCGCTGCCCTGCGCCTACCCGGATTCCTCTAAACTGCGCGCCCATCCCGGGTCGGTATCATCGTCGCTGACGTGGCCACGAAAAAACGTAACAAGGGTCTGAAGGCAGCAATGCTGTCGGCGCTGATGCTGGTCATCAGCATTGCGCTGATAGCGTTTGCCGGCTATCTGCTGAAGCTCGATCGCGACATCCGCGAGCGCTTCGCCGGGGCGCGCTGGGCGCTGCCGGCACAGGTGTACGCCGCACCACTGGAACTCTATGCCGGGCTGAATCTCGGGGCGACCGACCTCGTGCATGAATTGCAGCGCCTGGGCTACCGCAGAGTCGAGCAGGTGAGTGGCAGCGGCACCTATACAGCCATCAGCAATGCGCGGGTCGACCTGCATCTGCGCGCGTTCCACTTCTGGGACGGTGCGCAACCGGCGCAAACCCTGAGCCTGCAGTTCTCGGGCAATCAGCTGGCGGCGATGGCGGCACTGGACAGCGGCGAAGCTCGGGACATCGTGCGCCTGGACCCGATGCTGATCGGCAGCATCTACCCCAAGCAGGGCGAGGATCGCGTGCTGGTCAAGTTCAGCGAAGTGCCAGCGCTGCTACCAGACGGGCTGATCGCGGTTGAGGATCGTAGCTTCCGCTCGCACATGGGCATCAGCATCAAGGGCATCACCCGCGCGATGGTGGCCAACCTCGCGGCGGGTCACGTAGTGCAGGGCGGCAGCACCCTGACCCAGCAGCTGATCAAGAATTTCTTTCTCAACAGCACGCAGTCCTGGCAACGCAAGGTCAACGAGGCCTTCATGGCCCTGCTGCTCGAAGCACATTTTGAGAAGAACGAGATACTCGAGGCCTACCTCAACGAGGTGCATCTGGGTCAGGATGGCAATCGCGCCGTGCATGGCTTTGGCCTGGGCGCGCAGTTCTATTTCAACAAGCCACTGACTGAACTGCGCGCGCACGAGATCGCGTTGCTGGTGGGGCTGGTCAAGGGCCCGTCCTTCTACAACCCACGCCGCAATCCTGAACGCGCTCAGGCACGTCGCGACCTGGTATTGGGCGTGTTCCGCGATGAAGGCCTGATCAACGATGCCGAGTACGCCGACGCAGTTGCACAGCCGCTCGGCGTCGCCAGCAGCCGTGGCGGGGGCGCGGAACGCTACCCAGCGTTTGTCGAGCTGGTCCGCCGCCAGCTCAAGGGCCAGTACAAGGATGAGGATCTGACCCACGAAGGGCTGCGCGTCTTCACTACGCTGGACCCGCGCGCCCAGGAAGCGCTGGAGCGCCGCATCACCGAGGACCTGCCGGCCCTGGAAAAGCAACGGCGCATGCCCGACCGCACCCTTGAGGCGGCTGGCGTTATCACCAGCGCAGAGGGCGGCGAGGTTCTGGGTCTGGTAGCAGGCCGCGACGTCCGCTTCCCGGGCTTCAACCGCGCGCTGGATTCGCGCCGTTCGATCGGCTCGCTGGCCAAGCCCTTCGTTTATCTCAGCGCGCTGCAGCGCCCTACCGAGTTCAACCTGCACAGCTTCATTCCGGATGAGCCGATCTCGCTGAAAATGCCGCACGGCCCGGTATGGGAGCCGCAGAACTACGACCGCAAGCTGCATGGCCCGCAGCCGCTGTACATGGCACTTGCCCAGTCCTACAACCTGCCGACGGTACATCTGGGCCTAGCGCTGGGCGCAGAGACCGTCATGCGGACGATGCGCGCCGCCGGATATCAGGGCACTGCGACTGCGCTGCCCTCAATCTTCCTCGGTGCGGTGGATGCCTCGCCACTCGAAGTGGCGCAGATGTACTCGACGCTGGCTGCCGGCGGCTTTCAGGCACCCCTTAGCGCCATCCGCGAGGTGCAGACTGTAGACGGGCAACCGCTGCAACGCTTCCCGATCCAGGTGAAGCAGACATTGCCGGAGGGCCCCGTGTACTTGCTGAACTGGGCCCTGCGTCAGGTGGTCACGCTCGGCACCGGCCGCGGCATCTACGCTAGCGTGGCCCCAGGCACGCTGCTGGCCGGCAAAACCGGGACCACCGATGACTACCGCGACAGCTGGTTTGCCGGGTTCGGCGCCGACCGCGTGGCCGTGATCTGGGTGGGCCGCGATGACAACCGCCCCACCGGCCTTTCCGGCTCCAGCGGCGCGCTGCCGATCTGGGCACGGATCATGCGCGATCTCAACGTACGCGGACTGGATCCGATCCCG
>JBFJKG010000166.1:0-5222 GCA_041635075.1 Solimonas sp. | reverse complement strand
TGCTGCCGGCGCTGCCGTGGCTGCTGGGCGCGTTCGCGCTCAGCATCCTGCTGACCGGGTACGCCAGTCTTGCGACCCTGATGGCGACGCTGGTCGCCGTGCTCTACGTCACCTGCTTCAGCCCGGCGGGGCTGTTTTCGCTGCTGGGCGGGTTCACGCTCGCGATGAGCCTGCTGGTGTGCTGGAAGCACCGCGACAATATCCGCCGGCTGGTGCGCGGCAACGAACACCGTTTCGAGCGGGCGCGGGTGCTGGGACGATGGCTCAGCCGCTGAGCGACGACGAGCAACTGCAGCTGCTGGATCACCTGGCCGACGGCGGGTGGCATTCCGGTGAGGCGCTGGCGGCTGGATTCGGCATCAGTCGGGCGGCCTTGGCCAAGCGGGTGGATCGCCTGGAAGATTGGCAACTCGTGGTGGAGTCGCGACAGGGCCTGGGTTATCGCCTGGCACAGCCATTGGAACGTCTGGACGAGGCCCGGCTGCGTGCAAGGCTGCCGGGTTTGCGCATTGCGGTGCTGCCAGTCACCGACTCCACCAACACCCAGCTGTTGGACGCCGCCGCGGAGCAGGATCCGCAGGCCCTGCTTGCCGAATTTCAACGTGCGGGTCGCGGTCGCCGCGGACGCGACTGGATCTCTCCGTTCGGCGCCAACCTGTATCTGTCGCTGGCGTGGTCGTTCGTGGCGTGGCCGTCGCAGCTGACGGCGCTGCCGCTGGCCGTTGGCGTCGCCTGTGCACGGGCCTTGCAGCGGCTGGGTTTGCAGCGTCTGCAGCTGAAGTGGCCCAACGATTTGATCGTGGATGGCCGCAAACTGGGGGGCATCCTGCTTGAGCATCGCGGCGAAGGCGGCGGCGGTTGTCGGGTGGTGATCGGCGTCGGGCTCAATGTGCGCATGCAGGCTTCGCAGGCGCGCGACGTGAATCAGGCGTGGATCAATCTTGACGAAGCGCTGGGCGCGAAGGTAGCGCGCAACGATCTGGCCAGCGCGCTGCTGGAGGAGCTTCAGGCCATGCTGCGCAGCTACGCGCAGCTTGGGTTTTCCGCGCTGCAGTCAGAATGGCAGGCGCTGGATCTGGTGCACGAGCGGCCGGTGCGGGTATTGATGGGGGAGCGGCTCCTTGAGGGCATTGCGCGAGGCGTTGATGAAAACGGCGCGCTCATCGTCGACGCCGCGGGGCAACGACACCACCTCAATGGCGGCGAGGTGTCGCTTAGGGCCCTATGAAACTGTTGATCGACGTCGGCAATACACGCCTGAAATGGGCGCTGGGGCGGGGCGCGACCGTGTCTGAGCCTGGGGCGTTGATTCACGGCGGCGAGCCTGCCAGCAGTATCGCCGCGCTGCCGATCTCGGCGGTAGACGAAGTCTGGATTGCACAGGTGGCTGGCTCGCACCATGCCGATGCACTCGCCACGGCAGTGCGCAACCGGTTTGGCGTGCACGCCCAGTTTGCGCGTAGCGCCGCCGCATGGAGGGGCTTGCATAACGCGTATCGCGAGCCCCAGCGACTGGGCGTAGATCGGTGGCTGGTGCTGATGGCGGCTTGGTCGCAGGCGCCGACCGCCTGTTGCGTGATCGACGCCGGTACGGCACTGACGGCGGACTGTGTCGATGACGCCGGCCATCATCTCGGGGGCTACATCGCCGCGGGTCTTGAAACCCAGCAACGCGCAGTACTGGGGGCTACCCGCTTCGCAACGCGCGATACCGCTGCCGACTATGGCGCGGGGCTGGGTCGTGACACCGAAGCCTGCGTGCGGCAAGGCGCGATGCTGGCCTGTTTGGGCGCTATCGATCGTGCAGTGGCCCTGACAGGGTCGGCGGCCCGCTGTCTGATTACGGGCGGCGATGCTGTCCACCTGCGCCCGCATCTGGGGGCGCACTGGATCTGGCGCCCCCATCTGGTGCTCGAAGGCTTGCTGGCCTTCGCCGAGGATCCGCCGAAGCCGGAGTAATCCCGTTGGTCGCGGTTCGTCGGCTCGCCGCCCCCGTTGGACGGGCATCGCCGTCACGGGCTGCAGGTGGCGACCAAGCTGACCGGACTACTTCGGGGTTTGGTCATGGGTCGTCCTTCACATCGCAGCAGTCCGCATGCTCAGCGCGGCGCGGCCGCGGTGTTTGCCGCGATCGCGATGCTGGCGATGGTGGTCGCGGCGATGCTGGCGGTCGAGATCGGCCGCATGTACACCTCGCATCGGCACCTCAAGAAAATCGCAGTGGTGGCCGCACTGGATGCGGTGCGCATCGCGTCGGGCTGTGATCGCGATATCGATGCCCCGCAACCGGCGCAGAGCGATATTGAAGCCGCGGTGCTGAGTTCGCTGACCCAGCAAGGCTATGGCGACCTGTTTTCTGGAGCACAGGTGCAGCCTGGCGTCGTGCGGCTGTCATCACAGGGCTACGACCGGCAGCTGGAGGCGGCCGACGCATCCGAAGCACAGGCCGTGCGGGTGACCCTGACACGACCATTCCCGACACCGTTGCTTCCGTTTTTCCCTTCCAGCGGGCGTGCGATGACTACCAGCGTCACCGCCGAGCGCACTGCGTTGGGGAGTCTGCAGATCGGTAGCAGCCTGCTAAGTGTCAGCAGCGCACAGGCAGCCTTGCTCAACCCGCTGCTGTCGGGCCTGTTGGGCGGGACCGTGAACTTGTCGGTGATCGATTACAACGGGCTGGCCGCGGCGCAGGTCACGCTGGCCCAGGTCGCTACCGCGATTGGTTTGGAGGTCATCGATCTGTCGGATCCGCTGGTGCTGAGCACGGAGACGCCAACGCTGGCGGCGCTGCTGAACGGCTTGGCCGGCGCCTTGGACGGCACGGTCAGTAGTTCGGTGACCAATCTGCTGGGTTCGCTCGCCGGCGCGGCCGCAAGCAATGGCCGCACCGTTCCGCTGGGGCAGCTTATGGGCGCTGTCGACAATGCCGGTGCCGATGCGCCGTTTACCAGCGTACTGGATCTGGTGATCGCGCTTGGGGCCGCGGCCCAGGCCAATGCCAGCGGCACCAATCCGATTGCCCTGCCGGTCAACCTCAGCGTTCCGGGTGTAGCCACGGTCAACGTATTTCTTCGGGTGCTTGAGCCGCCGCAGTACAGCGGCATGGGGCGCCCTGGGCAAACCGAGGCCAAGACAGCGCAGCTGCGACTGGGGGTGCGGATTACCGCGGGGCAGGTGCTGTCGGGGCTGGCAACCGCCATTCAAGGGCTGGTTAACTCGACCCTCGGCCTGCTGAATCTGGTGGGTGTCACGTCGAGTGTGACGGTGCCATCCACGCTCAATCTGGGTATTGATCTGGAGCTGGCGGCGGCACGCGCCACGCTGGATCAATTGCAGTGCCCGACTCGCGCGCACCCGCAGCCGGCAGCACGGCTGAGCGCGCAATCGGCGCCGGTTTCGGTCGCTGTCGGCACGTTTACCGGCGCGGGCTCCAGCATGCCGCCATTGAGTGCGTATCAGAATGCGTTTCCGGTGGCACGGGTGGTGGTAAATGCCACCGGCGGCTGCATCGGCGTCAAGCTGGGGAACGCCTGTGTGGGTGTGCCAGCCAATCTGGGCAGCACGGATCTCAATGTCGCGCTGTCCCTGACCTCGCTAGGGGTGGGGAGCCAGTCACGTGAACTCAACGATGTCACCGAGTTCTCGCCACTGGCAGGCGATGAGGCGCCGCCGGTCTTTCTCGCCAACGGTGCGCCGGGCGCACCGCCCGCGTATCCCGCGACGGCCAACCCGCAGCAGGTCAGTTCGCCTGTGGCACTGTCGCTGAACCTGGGCGTCACCAGTCAGCAGACCGGCAGTGGCTTGGTCGGCATACTCGGTGGCCTGGTGGGCAACATTGTCGGCCTCGTGACCACGACCGTGCAGCCGTTGCTGAATCTGGTGAATGGCCTGGCGGCAACGCTGATCGAACCGCTGCTGCAACTGCTGGGCATCCAGATCGGGACGGCCACGGTGACGATGATGGCGACCACCATGGATCAGCCTCATGTAGTTTCGATGGACGCAGCGGCGGCCGACTGATCGCGTCGCGCTGCCCGCGGCAACGCTTAAACTCTGCGGCCGCAGCCGCTGCCCAGAGTCGCCTTCCCGCTGATGACGCCATCACTGCCGCCACTGCCCGTCGTTGAAGCGCTGCCCGCGCTGCGCGCAGCGTTGGCTGCCGGCAGCAGCGCGGTGCTGGCGGCGCCGCCCGGCTCCGGCAAGACCACGGTGATTCCGCTGGCCTTGCTGAACGAGCCCTGGTTAAACGGGCAGCGGATACTGATGCTGGAGCCGCGACGGATTGCTGCCCGCGCTGCAGCGCAGCGCATGGCCAGCCTGCTGGGGGAGGCGGTGGGCGAGACCGTGGGCTACCAGATCCGGTTTGAGCGCAAAGTCTCAACGCGCACTCGCATCGAGGTGGTGACCGAGGGTCTGCTTGCACGGCGCATTCAGGCGGACCCCGAGCTGCCCGGCGTGGGTCTTGTGATCTTCGACGAATTTCACGAACGCGCGCTGTCGGCCGATCTGGCGCTGGCGCTGACACTGGATGCGCGTGCCACGCTGATTCCCCGTCTCCGTGTGCTGGTCATGTCCGCGACCCTCGATACCGCACGGGTCTCGAGTCTGCTGGGAGATGCGCCGCTGGTCGAGAGTGGCGGGCGCTTGTTCGAGGTCGATATCCGCCATCTGGCTCCTCGCGCTGGGGCGGAGCAGGCCGAGGCGGTGGCCCAGGGGGTGTGGCAGGCTCTGCAGGAAACGCAGGGCGATATCCTCGCGTTTCTTCCTGGTGCGCGCGAGATTCGTCGCGCGCAGTCAACGCTGCAGGCGCGCGGCGGTACCGAACTCGCGGTGTGCCCGCTGTACGGAGAGCTGTCGTCTGCCGAGCAGGACGCGGCGCTGCGCCCCGATCCACAGCGGCGACGCAAGGTCATCCTGGCGACCAACATCGCGCAGACTAGCCTCACGGTTGAAGGCGTCTCCACCGTGGTCGATGGCGGCTGGGTGCGGGTAGCGCGATTCGATCTGGGCGCGGGCGCTGACCGGCTTGATACCGAGCGCGTATCGCGAGCCTCCGCCGAGCAGCGTGCCGGCCGCGCCGGGCGGCTGGGGCCGGGGGTGTGTTATCGCCTGTGGAGCCGCGAACAGCACGCCAGTCTGGCGGCACACGACACCCCTGAAATGCTGGCGGTGGACCTGACACGCTTCGCTCTGGAACTCGCCGCCTGGGGTGTCAAGGACCC
>JBFJKG010000165.1:0-5249 GCA_041635075.1 Solimonas sp. | reverse complement strand
GTGGGGGTCAGCTCTTTACCGAGCTTGTCTGCTTCCTGCGGCGATACCTTGGCATAGGCCTGCCCTGCAACCAGGGTCAAAGCCAAAGCTCCGGTAAGCCATATAGAGCGCTTTTTCATGAGCACCGTCTCCTCGTGGGGTGATAAGCCGCCGTACGCGACTGCGTTTTAGGGGTCGGAAGATGCTAACCAATCCGCCGCCACCGTGCCAGTTGCACATGAAAGTCCGCGTTTCGGGCGATCATTCCCTGCTCGACACGCTGTCTGCACGCTGAATCGCGCGATCCAGCAACCCGCGTGCGTTGAACTCGCACCCCAGGGTCGCGAGCATGATGAAGACCCCAGCCAGGCGCCGGTGCAGGAATACGATCTCGCGGGGAGGCACCCTGAAGTGCACCGAGAGCGCATTGGTCGCCGCGACACGACTGGTGCGCATCGGCAGATCCGAATGTGCCCAGCGATACTCACCATCGGCATTCAGCAGGGCGGCCGGCGTACGCTGATGGTCACTGAACGGCTCCAGGATCATTTCGCACATCTCGGCGAAGGCATCGAATACCGACTGCGGAAAGCGGGGCTGCATCAAACCGATTGCCAGGGCCCCGCGACGCACAGTAGCGCGATCACCTTGCAAGGCCCCGCGTACGATGTCGGTATAGCTGTCGACGAAGCCACGGCCGTAAATGCGAGTGGCGCCAAAATCCAGCAACACAATCCGATCTTCTTCTGCACGACTTCCGGGGCGGATACGGTAGTTTCCGAAATGCGGGTCTGACTGGACCATGCCCCAATCAAACAGCTCGGTCAGGAACAGCTCCAGAAACGAAGCGCCCAGGGCGTTGCGCCGATCCAGCGAAAGCGTCTGTACCGCAGAATCGCGTACGTGATGGCCCGATTCAAAGCTCGTCGTAAGCACGCGGTCGCTGCAATACTCGCCGTAGGTCTGCGGAACCACGAAGCGCGCATCCGCTGCCAGGCGTCGTGCAAAGTTTTCGGTGAAGTGGCGCTCGCTTTCGTAGTCAACCTCTCGATGCAACATCTCGCGCACCTCGTTCAGCACCGGCGCCAGATCAAGGCCTTTCGGTGCCAGCCGGGTCATGCTCAACAGCCGCGACAGCGTGTTGAGATCACTTTCGATCGCGTCGGCGACACCCGGGTACTGAATCTTGATGCACAGCTCGGCCCCGTCCTTCTTGCGCCGCGCACGATGAGCTTGTCCCAGTGAAGCCGCGGCGATCGGAGTCTCGTCAATCTCCAGTTCGCGCAGGCGCTTTCGACCCAGCGCACGCTCCAGAACAGGGGCAACGACTGTCCAGTCAACCGGCGGAGTATCGTCCTGCAATGAAGAGAGCACCTGTACCGCCTCTTCAGGCAGAAAGTACTGCCCGTAGAGCGACAGCATCTGTCCAGCCTTCATCACGCTGCCCTTGAGCTGCCCTAGCTCGTCAGCCAGCACCTGCGCCTGCCTGCGGTAGAACTCTCGATCGGCCGTGTCGCGTGCGATCTCGCCGCGAAAGATATTGGCCACTGAATGCGCCACGATCTTCGCACCGGCGCCAAACCCAAGTCGGGTCAGAGCGACCGAGCGTTCAAACGGGCGGGTCTTGAGCGCAAGAATGCTACCCTTCGCGCCGCTGTTCTTGTCTTTAGACATTGACTCATCGATGAAAACTTTGGCTGACATTCTAGGCGCACCGGCGCATCAGGCGGAGTTGATCGCCGATATCGTCGAACTGATCGAAACCCATGTTGCCAATCGCAAGGGACTACGCGGTGTAAGCCTGCGGACTGCGCTGGCGATGCTCAGAGCCGCACGCCCGCAGTTGCTGTCTCAGGCAGCGCAGCGCCTGCTGCCCGCGTTCACCGCCGCGCTGGATCCGCTGTATCAACGATTCCAGTCGACCGGGGGCAGGGATTTCGGCGCGTTCCTGCTGCAACATGCTACGGAAACGCAGGCGACACTACTGGCAACAGCCGACAGCCGCGTAGCCACGCTCCGCAACGCCCCGCTGAAAGCAGGGTATGCGCGGCTTCGGAGCACAGCAGAAGACGAGGTCCGCAGTGCGATACCCGCGGTCGCGGCGTTGCTCGGCCGCCATCTCGCGACCAGACGGCCTTAGTCAAATGCCAAGCCGCCTAAGGTGCGGCTTGGACATTCACATGCGCGCCATTGATGCCGCCTTGCGCCAGCGCGCTGTTGATCTGAGAACGCTGCTCCGCAAGCTGCAGGCGAGCTTGGCGCGGCAGCGTCACCCGCTGCTCCTGACGCAGGTGCTGCAGCGCTCCCGTCAACAAGCCAGAGTGCGCAGCCTGCTGTACATCCGTTCCGCGTTCGCCGGCCATTGCTGCGCTGATCGCCAGCAGTGCCGCCGCCGCTGCGCAAGTGCCCTGCAAGAAATAGCGATTCATTGAAATTGCTCCCGTTTTCCGATCCGTGGAAGGTGGACAGCAATAAGATGAACGCCAGCGGAAAAAGGTTGCAGCCGGCCGAAAACCGGCTCAGCGCGAGTAACGCGCCTTGACCGAAGCCGGCAGGAACTCTGCCTCGCGCAGCGGCAGGCCTATCTGCAGACCTTGGCGGAGCGCCGGCAGATTGCTGAGCAGACGCCGGCCATCCTTGAGGTCGTAGATCATGACCGGCATCGCCAGCGTTGCCTGCGCGTTGTAGAGCGGGACCAGGTGCCCTTCCTGCAGGCGCCACAGCCTGCCATCACGATCTTCATTCTCGACCAATACCACGGTCCAACTGTCTTCATCGACATAGAACGTGCGCTTGCCGAACGCGTGGCTCTTGCCGCCACGCTCGGTGGCTTCAATCACCCAGACACGATGCTTCTCATAGCGGCTGCGCGCCGGATCAAGGTAGCCGCCACGCAGCGGTAACGCGCCATCGTCGCGTATCGCCAGACGGAACGCGTTATACGGAATGATCATCTCGCGCTTGCCGGTGAGCTTCCAAACGTAGCGATCGAAGGCACCGTTGTACATATCCAGCATGTCGACAAACATCAGCCCGTCGGAGCCCGGCATCGGTTGATCGTAGCCAACCGGAGGAATACGCAGCATGCGCCCGAGCTTGACGATCAGCACCCAGACGTTACGCGGCCGCTGAATCGAATTGGCGGTCTCATGGAACAGGGCCACAAAATCAGAGCCGCGGCCGCTCTCGGACAATGACATCGTGCCGTAAGCGATGTAGTTATCTTCCTTCAGGTCAGCCGGATCGGCGATATTTCCGTAGCGAAAGAGGATGCGCATCTGCTGCTCGAATCGCGTCATCACATCGCCATTGGCCTTCAGCACAACTTGCTCGAAGCCACCGCTAAGCGTGTCCCCCCGGTAGCGGGTGCGATGGTTCCACATGATCTCCACACCGGACTGCGGCTTTGGAAATGGAACCCCCAGGCGAGCGCCGATCAAGCCATCGGATCCCTCGAGCTTGGCTTTGCCGATGTTGGCCTGTGTCGCCGTGTAGATCGCTTGCGGGAATGCCACGCTGCGGCGCGTCGGATAAACCGGCATCGACAACCCCGGCGCGCTCTGTAGCAGCGCCAGCTGCCCGCGGCTCAGGCTGTCACGGTATTGCGCGGCATTGGCTGCAGTGATCGTGTACAGCGGCTTGTCATCCGGGAACGGATCCACCAGCGCCCCCCCCGGCTTGTAACTCGCCGGCCATTGGGCGCGCGACAGTCCGCCCTCCCAGGGGGGAATGCTGCCGTCGCGATTGCCTGGTGCCTCGGCGCCAATCGGTGTCAACGCTTCACGAAATGTCACCGGCGACATCGGCTCATCGCCGGCAGCCGCAGTCAACGTGATTGCGCCACCGGTGAGGCGCCCGCTGAGACGCACCACCTCGGCTTCGCGTGTTCGACGCTGCGTCGCCGCGGCCAGTGCCTGCTCGCGGGCCTTGCCGGTTTCGAGGTACTTGACCCACTCGCCGGCAAGCTTGCGCCCCGCGGCGGTCTGCCCGGCCTCGCGGAACGCCTGCAGCGCACCGTCGATGTCGGCGCGCTGGTAGCGGGCCATGCCCAGCGCCATCAAGGTGTTGCCATCGCGGCTGCCACGGGCGATCGCAGCCTCCAGAGCCTCCGCTGCCTGTTCGTACTCCTCGCGGTCCATGTGCAGCTGCGCCTTCTGCTGATACAGCTCGGCGGAGGGCGCCAGCCGAATGGCTTCGGCCAATGCCGACAGCGCCAATCCCGACTCACGGGCTGCGAGCCATAGCGAGGCCCGCAGCTTCGCGGTATTGCTGTCCAGCTTGATCTGCTTGCGCTCAATCCAGGTCTGCAGCGCCGAGGCCGCTTCGAACGGAGCCCCAATCTGCGCCGTCAGATTCACCAGCCGCAGGCGCTCCTGCTCACTTTCCAGAAAACCCAGGCGATTGGCCACATCCATCAGCGCGGCGGCACGCGCCTTGTTACCGAATTTGAAATGCAGGGCGACCAAGCGCATCCAGTCATCGCGCTGCCCAGGGTCGTCCTGAAGCAATTGTTCTAGCTGCGGTAGCGCCTCCTTCTCGCGCCCTGCGCCCATCAGTGCGGCTGCCAGCGCACGCCGCCAGGACGGATCGACTTTTGCGCGCCCTGCAAGCGCTCGTTGCAGCAATGGCACGGCGTCCCTGTGGCGCCCGTTCTCGATATACGCCGCCCCCAGGGCCACAAGCATCTCGGGCGAGGCGTTGCCGCCCCTTACCTGCGCTTCCAACTGCGGCAGGATCTTCTTGTAATCGCCTGTCGCCAGATACAGCTGCGACAGATCCTTCTGCATCTGCGCAGCGGCCTCACCAGAGAGCGCCTTCTGATTCAGCGCCTGCTCCAGATACTTGGAGGCCTGCGCATAGTCCTTCTTCTGTGCAGCCTGCGCTGCCAGATCTCTCAGCAGCAGAGCCTTGGCATACGGGTCCGTGGTACTGCGCAGCAGCTGGTTTGGATTCTCCTGCGTCTGTTCGGCAGGAACCGTGTCCAGCTCCTTGACCTCGCTGCGATACTGATCGGCCACGACCGGGCCACTGGTCAGGGCCAGCGGCAGCACCACCAGCGCGGTGCGCAATAGCGATGCAAACGTAGTGTGGAGGGAGCGAAGGATCGTCACGGACTACTGCCAGTTGTACGCACAATCTTCGGGATTCATCGGAACGCGCTGCTTGACCTCGCGCGCCTTGCTGTAAGACTCGTATATCCAGTGCGATATGCTTTCGATGGCGGCCGCCTCGAATACGCCCTTTGGATCGGCGTCGATGAGTTTTACGTT
>JBFJKG010000164.1:0-5284 GCA_041635075.1 Solimonas sp. | reverse complement strand
CAGGCGCTCACTGAGCACCGGATTGCTGGGGTCAGCCATGTCCAGCACGTTGACGCCCGCTTCACCGTCGAAGACGTTGGTCGGGAAGGTCAGGGTGGTGTCGTAGTAGGCGCACTCGTGGCCATCCGCATCGACGTAGCGCTCCACCTTGAAGCCGCCGACGGTGCCGATCGCATCTTCCACCACATACGAGCCGACCAGTTCGGTGTTGCAGGTATAGCCTTCGCCTGCGCGACCGCTGTCGATCTCCTCGGCGGTAACGCGGCCCTGAATGCCAAGCTCGGGTCGTGAGCCGGGGCCACATACAGCCTTGGGTGTAGCGGCGGGTGCTGCAGGTGGTGTCACGGTCGCCGGTGTGGCGGAGCGGCCGCAGGCACCGAGCCCCAGCAACAGCAACAGTGCAATGGCACAAGGGTGACGTGGCTGCGTCATGGCAGGGGCTCCTCCCGTTATCGTGTCCGCAGGATAGTACGTGAGGCGTTGTGATGCCGCGATGCGGCTTGATGCACGCTACAACACGCTGCGCACAAAGCCGTAGAACAGCACCGCGAAGCCACCGATCTCGCCCACGATCAGCACGGTCATGTAGGCGCGAATCACGCCGCCCGCAATGTGTCCTTTGCCGAGTTGGTGAGGGCGACGCAGCTGGTTGTCGGTATCACGAAGCACGCCGTGCACGATGTAGGTGACGATGGCCGAGGCGAACAGCAGCAGCGGTGCCGATACCGCCAGCACCGTACCCTGTGCCGACAGCGGCGAGTACGGCACGAATTCCCGCAGCAGGATTGAAGCAAATGCATACATCAGGCTGGCGCGGTGGGCGACGTCTACGTACACCGGTGCTTCTGCCTTCGAGGACGCCATGATCGCGCCGTATTTCCAGACGCCAGTGAGCAGGCCGCTGGCGAAGAAGATTCCGGCGGCCAGCAGGCAGATATCTGCAGCATTCATGCGTTTACGCTCCCTTGTGCAGTGCCGCCAGGCCTGCGGCCCGGCCCTTGTTGATGTAGTACGCCTTGCCGCAGGCATTCTGCTGATGCCAGTAGGCGCGCAGCAGCAGCGGCAGTTCCGGTATCCAGTAACGATCTTCCAATGCCAGCCGCGGTGCTTGCGCGCCCAGGCAAATCTCGGCGGTGACGATGCCGGGTCCTTCCTGCGCCTGGCGCTGAGCCAGTACGCGGCCTTCCGCATCCACAATCTGGGTGCTGCCCACGTACTGCGTATCATACGGCGCGGTCCAGGGCAGGCCGGGCGCGAGCATGAAGCCGGTATGAAACGTGCCGCAATGCGAAGCCTGCAGTACCGGCACGCCCAGGCGGCGCGCGAACTCCGCCGGTGCGTTCTCGGACAGATAGCGGTTGAACTGAGCCAGCGGTGCCAGGCCGCGATTCACAGCCGCGCCCCAGTTGGACGGTAGTGTCCACCAGTGCGTACCGGTCATGGCCACGTCCACGCGCCCCAGCAACCGGCGCACGGTTTGGGTCCGGATCAGCTCCCAGCACACGGCCGCGCCAACACCCCCGAGGCCGGTTGTGAACGCGCCGTCATCGTGGCCGCCACGATAGTAGGCGTTCTCCCACATCGTGGGCAGATCCTTGTCGTGCTGATGCACGCTCCCATCCGGTTCCACGAAGTAGTAGCGGTTATAGATCTCGCCGCTATCCGCGATCAGCATCGAGCCACCCAACCAGCAGCGGTGGCGCGCGGCCAGCTGCTTGAACAGGTCCAGCACGGCGTTGTCTGGCGGCAATACCGCATCATGTGCGCGCACATCAAACGCGAGCCGCGTGGTGCAGAACTCGGGAATCGCGATGAGGCGGGCACCGCGGCTGGCGGCTTCGTCCACCATCCGTTCTATGCGAGCCATGTTCTCGGCCACATCGCCAATCACTGCTTCCAGCTGTACTGCAGCGGCCTTGATGCGACGGCCCTCCGCGCGTGTGTCAGGTGTCGTCATGTTCAGGCATCTCCCGCGTTCTCCGTGGCCTTCGCCTGCGCCGCCTGGCGTCAGGACGCTCTACGGGAGGATGGTGACGGCTAGACCCAAGGCGACGCTATCAAATGTTTGCGGTGCGATGGCCGGTGTTGAGCAGGGCCGGGCGCGGTCGTATTTCACTGGGGGTGATGCCGAAGGTGATGCGGAACGCGGCCGAGAAATGTGCCGAACTGCTGTAGCCGCCCTCAAGCGCAATCTGGGTCAGGCTGGCGCGGGAGTGCTCCAGCGCCGAGCAGGTGTTGAGCATGCGCATCCAGTTCCGGTAGGCCGTCCATCCAAGATGGACCTGCTCGGAGAACAGCCGCGAAAAATGATAGCGAGACAAACCCGTATGTGCGGACGCGCGCCCCAGCGGCTGGTTCCAGTCGGAGGTTTGCTGCAACTGGGCGCGCAGCTCCAGCAGGCGGGCGTCAGCAGAGGGTTCGCGCTGCTGCAAGCCAGCACAGGGCAGGATGTGATGCTCCAGCGCGGCACCGAACGCTTGCCGATAGTCCGGGCCTTCGCTGTCGGACAGCAATGGCTGGATCAGACTGCGGCCGGCGCGGACCCATTCGGAATGTTCTTCGCCCAGGCGCAGCGCGTGTCCTTCGGCGATACGGCCATGGAGCAGGGGGTCGAAGTACATGACAACCATCGATCGGTGGCCGCAATCGAGTTCGTGTACCAGGCCAGCCGGTACAAAGGCGCCAAACGCGATCCGCCAGCCCTGCGTCGCGGTGCGGATGCGAAACGGTGCATCCCCTGCCAGCAGCAGTGCAGCGGCGCTGTGGCGGTGGGGCGCCACCGTGCTCAATCGCCCTGCAAACAGGAACAGGTCGTCCCAGCGTAGCAATCTGGTTTGAGTCACGTGCGCACCCCCGGTTCAAGTGCCGTGACACTTGAGCAGAGCGCCAAGGGCAACGCAAGGGCGGCGGCATTTGGGTCTATTCACGCGCCTGCGCCTGCTCCAGCAGGGTCAGCAGGTGCAGGCGATCCTCACGCGCTACGACCTGCCAATGGCGGCCGGTGAGGGCGCCCTCCAGTGCCCACAGCAGGTTGAGGCTGGCTTCGCCGTAGCGGCGGCGCACTGCCAAGTAGGCGTGCACCGAGCCCACCGCCTTCAATTGGTCAACGGTAGCAATGCCGACGTCCGACAGCATGGCGGCGGACTTCGGGCCGAGATTGGTCAGTTTGGCCAGGCCGGAAGCCGGACTCATAGCTGCTCTGCGGCTCGTGCCTGCTTCAGTCGCTCGCTGACGCTGACGATGGCGGCAATCGCCGGTTGCAGTTCTGCGCCCAGTGCGGTCAGTGCGTACTCCACCGTGGGGGGTGAGGTTTTCATGACGCGCCGGCTGACAACCCCGTCGCTGGCCAATTGCCGCAGGCGCGCAGACAGCACTTTGGGAGATACGCCCCGGATATCGCCCTTGAGTTCGCTGAAGCGACGGGGCCCCGCGCGTAGATACCAGATGATATGCGGCGCCCAGGCGCCACTGATCAGCCCCATGCATTCAGACAGGGGGCAGTTCTGTCCTTCGCACGGTGGCGCGACTTTGCTCTTGCGGACCTTGACCATCATCTGACGCCTGATTGAGTTACCGCTAGGAAACCTGATTTTTGTAGTTTCTGCAAGTTATATGGTTCCCTTTGGTAACCAGGATATCTATAGTGCCGTCCCACAACGGGCAACAACAGGAGCGGCTATATGTGGCAGCACACAGCGCTGACGGAGCGCCTGGGTTTGCGATATCCCATCGTGCAAGGGCCGTTTGGCAGCGGACTGTCATCGGAGGCCCTGCTGGTGGCGGTTTCGGAGGCTGGCGGACTTGGGTCCTTCGGCATGCAGCACCTTGCGCCTAAGCAGATCCGGGAATTGGGTGCACGATTGCATGCAGCCACGCGCAAACCCTTCAACCTGAACCTGTGGGTCTCCAACTACGATGAGGGCGGGCTGGAACTGACCCGGGCGCAGTTCGATGCGGCCGTCGCGCGCTTTCAGCCCTACTACACGGCGCTTGGAATGGCGCCGCCGACCATGCCACAGCGCTACGGCTGGCGTTTCGAAGATCAGTTCGAGGCATTGCTGGCGGTGAAGCCAGCGGTGTTCAGTTTTGTGTACGGCATTCCGCCGCCGGAAATGCTGGCGGCCTGCCGCGAGCGCGGCATCGTGACCGCCGGCGCGGTGACCACCTTGGAAGAGGCACTGGCGATGGAGTCTGCGGGGGTGGATGTGATCGTCGCCAGCGGTATGGAGGCGGGCGGCCATCGCGTGTCGTTCCTGCGTTCGTCAGAGGAATCGCTGACTGGAACGTTTGCGCTGATCCCTCAAATTGCTGATCGCGTCAAAGCTCCGGTGATCGCCGCGGGTGGCGTGGCCGATGGCCGCGGCATTGCCGCCGCCTTGATGCTTGGCGCGCAGGGTGTGCAGATCGGTACCGCGTTTCTGGCCTGCGACGAGTCCGGGACCCATGCCCTGCACCGACGCATGCTGTTCAGTGAGACCGCACAGCGCACGGCGCTGACGCGCGCCTTCAGCGGGCGTTTGGCGCGTGGCATCCACAATCAGTTTGTAGACGACTGGGCGCCACGTTCAGGCGAACTGCTCCCGTATCCGGTGCAAGGATGGTTCACCGGCGGTTTGCGCAAGGCTGCAATCGAGCAGGAGCGCGCTGACCTGATGTCGCTATGGGCGGGACAGGGTGCGCCACTGTTACGCCACCATACAGCCACAGAATTGTTTTCAGCATTGGTGCGCGAGGCAAACGCATTGCTGGCGCCCGCCGCGTACCGTGTGTCCTCACCCACCCATGTCGAAGGAGAAGTCGCATGAAACTGTATTTCAGCCCCGGCGCCTGTTCATTGGCCTCGCATATCGCGTTGCACGAACTGGGTTTGCCGTTCGAGGCGGTGAAAGTGGACATCCGCAAGAAGCTCACCGCTAGCGGCGAGGACTACTGGGCGATCAACCCCAAGGGTTATGTGCCGGCACTGGCCATAGGCGCCGAGGGGCTGCTGACCGAAGGGCCGGCGATCCTGCAGTATCTGGCCGACCAGAAGCCTGAATCCGGTTTGGCGCCTGCGGCCGGGAGCATGGCTCGCTATCGCCTGCAGGAGTGGTTGGGCTACCTGAACTCCGAGGTTCACAAGTCCTTCGGTCCCTACTTTGATCCTGGCTCCAGTGCCGACGACAAGAAGAAGGCCGGCGAGCGTCTGGCCAAGCGCTTCGAATACCTGCAGGCACAGTTGGGGGAGCAACCGTTTCTGACCGGGGCCACGTTCTCGGTGGCCGATGCCTACCTCTATACGCTG
>JBFJKG010000163.1:0-5286 GCA_041635075.1 Solimonas sp. | reverse complement strand
TCCCAGGCGGACGTAGGCCTTGATGACGTCGGCGTCGACAGCGGTCAGAACCACATCCGGCCTGAGTCCATGGGCGGCAAACGCCTGATCCAGTTTGGACCGGCCGGTAAAGCCAAAGGTGTAGGTGATGATCGGGTGCTGGGCTATCTGCTCCAGGCTCAGCTTTTTGATCTTGGCCAGCGGATGGTCGGGCTTGACCAGCACGCAGCGGTTCCAGTGATAGCAGGGCAGCATCACCAGCGTTTCAAAGTGGTGCATTGCTTCCGTGGCGATGGCGAAATCCGAATGCCCTTCGGCGGCCATCTTCGCGATCTGGGGGGGTGACCCCTGATGCAGATGCAGCGACACCTTCGGATAGCGCTTGCGGAATGGGTGTATCACCGGCGGTAGCGCGTATCGGGCCTGGGTGTGGGTCGTTGCGATCGACAGGTCGCCACGGTTGGAGTCGTGAAACTCGTCGGCAACATGCTTGATGTTCTCGACTTCGTACAGCAGGCGCTGGGTGCATTCGAGGATGCGTTGTCCCGCCGGTGTGATCTCTGAGAGGTGCTTGCCGTTGCGCACGAAGATATCGACACCCAGTTCTTCCTCGAGCAGGCGTATCTGCTTGCTCACACCCGGCTGCGAGGTAAACAGGGCATCGGCCGCTGCGGTGACATTCAATCCGCGCTGGGCCACCTCATGGATGTAATGCAGTTGACGCAGTTTCATAGCGAAACGATATTCTTTTGAGGAATAAAAGTATAGACAAGCATTCCTTACGGTCCCAGCGGGCCGGCTGCTAGGGTGCGCGCTCGATAAACGCGGGTGGAACATGGAACAGTGGGGTTTTAGCGTGGCGGGCCTGGTGGTTGGCATCGCGGTCGGCGCGACCGGCGTCGGTGGCGGCTCGCTGATGACGCCCATCCTGATCCTGTTCTACGGCGTGCAGCCGGCGGTCGCGGTCGGAACCGATTTGCTCTATGCCAGCGTTAGCAAGGCCTTTGGTGTCACCTTGCATGGCCGCAATGGGTCGGTGGACTGGAAAATCGTCGGCTGGATGGCGGCCGGCAGCCTTCCGGCAACCGCGCTGACCCTGTGGGTGTTGAGCATGATCGAGCCTGGCCCCGCCATGGACAAGGTCATCAAACTCGTATTGGCCGTTGCTATTGTGCTGACGGCGAGCTTCGCCCTGCTGCAGGAACCGCTGGCGCAGTTTGCCCGGCGCCGTGGCCTGGTATTGCCCGGGGGCGCGCTGGAGCGCGCGCAGCGGCCGCTCACGGTAGTGGCCGGGGTGCTGATCGGCGCATTGGTCACGATCTCGTCGGTGGGCGCAGGCGTCATCGGTATGATGATGCTGTTGCTGTTGTACCCGCGACATGAGCCGATCAAGCTGGTGGGCTCGGATCTGGCACACGCTGTGCTTATAACCGGGATCGCCGGGCTGGGCCACGCCGGTCTTGGTACTGTCGACTATCACATGCTCGTCTTGTTGCTCTGTGGCGCCATCCCCGGCATCTGGTTAGGGACGCGCATCGGCTTTCGGCTGTCACCCGCGCCGTTGAAGCGCCTGATCGCCGGCTTCCTGGTATTCATCGGGCTGACGATGGTAGCCAAGGCGGCGGGCGCATTTGCCTGAGATAAGCTGCCGCCGATGACAACGCCATGGCCTTACTTTCCGGTATTCCTGCGACTGCAGGGTGCGCGGGTGCTACTGGTCGGCGGCGGCGAGATCGCCGCGCGCAAGCTGAGGTTGTTGCGCCGAGCGCAACCGACCATCGAAGTGGTCGCACGCGAACTCAACAGCGAGGTTGCGGCCGCAGTTGCAGAAGGTGCGGCGCTGCGGATTGCTACCGATTTTGAGTCCAGTCAGGTGCAGGGCTGCCGGCTGGTGGTGGCGGCAACCGACGATCCGCAACTCAATGCCGCCGTAGCCGCCGCTGCGCAGCGCGCGGGTGTTCCGGTCAATGTTGTCGACGATCCCGAGCTGAGCAGTTTCATCACGCCCGCTATCGTTGATCGAGCGCCGCTGCTGCTGGCAATCTCCTCTGCCGGCGCGGCACCGGTCATGGTGCGCAGGCTGCGCGAACGGTTGGAGGCGCAGCTGCCAGTTGCCTACGGGCGTGTGGCGGACTGGATGCAGACGCAGCGCCAGCGTGTAAAGCAAGCAGCAGGGCAGCGCGCGCGTCGCATCTGGGAGCAGTTTCTGGATGGGAGTGGCGCGGAGCAACTGCTCAGCGGCAACGTAGCTGGCGCCGACGTTGCCTTGTCGACGTTACTTGCGGAAGAGGCGACACCAGGAGAGGTTTATCTGGTAGGCGCGGGGCCGGGCGATCCCGAGCTGCTGACGTTTCGCGCGCTGCGTCTGATGCAGCAGTGCGACGTCGTGTTGTACGACGCGCTGATCTCGCCGGCCATCCTCGAACTGGTGCGCCGTGATGCCGAGCGCGTGCATGTCGGCAAGCGGCGCGCCAAGCACACCTTGCCTCAAGAACAGATCAACGAAGAACTGGTGCGTCGCGCGCGCGCGGGTCAACGGGTGCTGCGGCTGAAGGGCGGTGATCCGTTCGTGTTTGGCCGTGGCGGCGAAGAAATCGAACGCTTGGCAGCGGCGGGCATTCCGTTCCAGGTGGTTCCAGGCATTACTGCGGCCAGCGGGTGTGCCGCCTACGCCGGGATTCCGCTGACGCATCGCGATCATGCGCAGGCATGCGTCTTCGTTACCGGGCATCCGCAGGCAGACGGCACCCTGAATCTGCACTGGGACATGCTGACCCGGCGCGGCCAGACGGTCGTAATCTACATGGGCCTGACCGCCTTGCCGCAGCTCTGCGCGGAGCTGATCGCGCACGGCCTGCCTGGCGAGTGGCCTGCCGCCGTGGTGGAAAACGGTACCCGTGCAGATCAGCGCGTGATTGTCGCCACGCTGGCAGAGCTTCCGCAGCGCGTGGGGCGGCCGGCGCAAGCAGGCCCCAGTCTGGTCATCGTCGGCCAGGTCGTTGGTCTGCGCGATCGCTTGAACTGGTTTGCGGGTCAGCCAGAGACCCTGACCCCGAGTCCGCCGACTGTCGTCAACGGCGAAAAGGCTTAGCTCGACAACCGCTGTCCGGCGACGCGCTCGTCCAGGTCCTTGGCGCGCAGGCGCTTTTGGACCGCGCGCAGAATGCTGGCGGTATCAAGGCCGCATTGCGCCAGCAGTTCCTCGCGGGTGCCGTGTTCGACAAAGTGATCAGGCAGCCCAAGGTTCAAAACCGGCACCGTATGGTGTTGCGCGACCAGCACCTCGTTGACCCCGGAGCCGGCGCCGCCCATGCGGGCGTTGTCTTCCAGTGTTACCAGCAGATCGTTCTCGTTGGCCAGTTCCAGAATCAGCTCGGTGTCCAACGGCTTGACGAAGCGCATGTCGGCAACCACGGCATCGAGTATCTCTGCGGCTTCCAGTGCCGGCTGCACCATGACTCCGAATGCAAGCAGCGCAACCCGTGGCCGGCGGCGGCCGTGGGCCTCGCGCACGATACGGCCCTTGCCGACAACCAATGGTTTGACATCGGCGTCAGCCGCCAGCCCCAGACCGTTGCCGCGCGGGTAACGCACGGCACTGGGTTGCTTGAGGTCCAGACCGGTGCTCAGCATGCGCCGGCATTCATGCTCGTCAGAGGGCGCCATCACCACCAGATTCGGCACGCAACGCAGGAATGACAGATCGAACACGCCATGATGCGTGGCCCCATCCGCGCCTACCAGACCGCCGCGGTCGATCGCGAACAGAACGGGCAGGTTCTGGATGGCCACATCGTGGATCAACTGGTCATAGCCACGCTGCAGGAATGTGGAATAGATCGCGCATACCGGCTTCAGGCCTTCGCAGGCGAGTCCGGCCGACAGTGTTACTGCATGCTGCTCGGCAATGCCGACGTCGTAGTACCGCTCCGGGAAGCGCTGTGAGAACTCCACCAGACCCGAGCCCTCGCGCATGGCTGGGGTGACACCGACCACCCGCGGATCACGGCTGGCGGCCTCGCACAGCCAGTCGCCGAACACTTGGGTATAGCTGGGAGCGGTGGCCGCGCGCTTGGACGGAAACGCGCCAGTGACCGGGTCAAACTGGGTGACGCCGTGGTACTTGATCGGGTCGGCTTCTGCCGGCTCGAAGCCCTTGCCCTTGGTGGTGATGATGTGCAGTAGGTGAGGGCCGCGGGCATCCTTGAGCTGCTCCAGCCGGCTGATCAGTGCATCCAGGTCATGGCCGTCCACCGGGCCCTGATAGCCGAAGCCCAGGGTTTCAAACAGCGCGCCCGGATTGTCGAGATGCGCTTCGTTGTGTTCTTCCGCGGCCGCCGGTTGCAGGCGTTGTGGTGTGTTCAGGCCGAGTTTCTTCAGCAGCCGTGCCGAGTGGTCGCGCAGGGCGCCGACATTCTCGGAAATCGACATGTCGTTGTCGTTGTAGATCACCAGCAGGTCGAGCTTGAGATGGCCGGCATGATTCAGTGCTTCGTATGCCATGCCCGCCGTCATGCCACCGTCCCCGATCACCGCGACGACGCGACGCTGCTCCTTCTTCAGCCGCACCGCAGCCGCCATGCCAGCTGCGGCGGAGATCGAGGTCGAGGAGTGGCCGACGCCAAATGTATCGAACTCGCTTTCGCTACGCAGGCAGAACGGTGCAAGGCCGTTCAGTCGGCGAATGGTTTCCAGTTGAGCACGGCGCCCGGTCAGAATCTTGTGCGGATAGGCCTGATGGCCGACGTCCCAAACCAGGCGATCATGGGGGGTGTCGAAGCAGCGATGCAGCGCAATGCTGAGTTCAACCGTGCCCAGGTTGGCGGCGAAATGCCCGCCGATACGACCCAGCGTTTCGATCAGAAAGCGGCGTAACTCGACCGCCAGATGCGGTAAGTCCTCCGCCGCCAGTTTGCGCAAGTCCTTGGGCGTATTGACGCGGCCCAGCAGGGAGTAACCAGGAATTTCGCTCATGGCAGCATTATGACGGACTTGATGCGCTGAATTGGGGCATCTTCAGGGTCTGCAGTCGGCATTATCGGCGGTATGCTGCAGCGCAGCAATCTAGTTCTGCCGCCCTTGGATATGGTCTGAGAGCCAGAGCAGCGATTCAGCCTTGTCGCCGAGGCAGCTGAGCGCGCGCTTGGCGTCGGCAAACAGCTCGCCGGCGCGCGTCTTGGCGGCCGGCAAGCCCATTACCGACGGGTAGGTCGATTTGCTGCTGGCCTGGTCCTTGCCGGCGGTCTTGCCGAGGGTGGCGCTGTTGGATTCCACGTCCAGAATGTCGTCTTGTATCTGAAAGGCTAG
>JBFJKG010000162.1:0-5294 GCA_041635075.1 Solimonas sp. | reverse complement strand
GCGTAGGCGCTCGCGGCGACGGGCGACCAGCGTGCCAGTGTTTCCGGCGCCAGTGGCATCCACTGCAGCGTGATCCAGGCCAGCCACAGGAGCCACAGCAGGAGCAGCAGACCCTGAAGGAAATCCAGCCTGCGAACGCGCCGACCGTCGCGGCCCGGCAGCAGGTGCCTCAGCGCTGCGATGACACCCACACCGGCAGCTGCGTACAGCAGGATCTGAATCGCCCATGGGCGATTGCTGCCAGCGGGGAGCGGCAGCCACAGCAGCAGCAATCCGAGGCCCAAGGCACAGAGCAGCGCACCGACCGCCATCGAACGATCCGAGCGCATCATCGGCGGGGTGGGTGCCGGGGCACTGCGCCGCGTTCCAGGCAAAACAGCGCCAGCTCCTTGCTGGGGCGCGCTCGGTCACAGAGTGCGCGTAGCTTACGCTGGGTTTCGCAGACCTCCGCGACAAGCCCGCCTTCGTTCCACAAGCTGCAGACCATGGCTTCGTGCCGCTGCCACAGCGCCGCTTTCAGGACCTCTCGTGGCTGGGTTTGCAGAGCAAAGCGGAGGTTGGCTTTGCTGATGGCCTGAGCCTCCGGAGACAGACGCGGCCAGGCTGACAGCGCTAACAGCCCGAGGTTCTTGCGCATCACGCGCTCACTGGGGCCTAACTCAGAGGCGCGCGCAAGCGCATGGTCGAAGCGAGGGGAGAAGTCTCCTGAATCGGCAAGCTTCTCCGCTTCCCAGGCCCACGCCAGCGGCCACGTGGGATGAGTTGAGACGTGGCCCCCGATCCCGCGCGCCGCCATCACCGGTACTGGGTCCGATTTCGGCGGTGCCTTGATCACCAAGGCCAGCAGTACGGCAGCGGCGAGCAGCAGCAGCGCGGCGCTGAACCACGGCGCGGCCGATCGCCGGTCAGCCGTAGTAGCCGTAGCGATAGTAATAGCCGCCCTCGGTGTCTTTGGCGCGGCGCGGATCGACATAGTTGAGTACGCCGCCGATCAGCGGTGCGTCAGCCTGCCGCAGCATGCGCGCCGTAGACGCGACAACCTTTGCCGGGGTGGAGTCGGCGCGCGTGACCAGTATCGCAGCGTCCATGTGCTGAGCAAACAGCATTGAATCCGAGACCAGCTGGCAGGGTGGCGTGTCGAACACGATGCGGTCGTAACGGCCGTCCAGCTCCTCCAGCAACTGCCGAAAGCGATCGGAGGCCAGCAGCAGCTGCGGATTTCTTCCCACCTTACCCGCCGTCAGCAGGTCGATCTGCCCGGCCTGCAAGCTCACCAGAGCCTGGTCCAGTGTGGCCTCTCCGGCGAGCACCTGCGGCAGCCCGGGTTGCGCTGAGTCCACCTTGAACAGTGAGCCTAGGCGAGGTTTGCGCAAATCCGCGTCGATCAGCAGCACGCGTTCGCGTTCGGCTAGAACCAAAGCAAGGTTTCCGGAGATGGAGGTTTTGCCCTCCTCCGGCAACGACGAGCAGACCATGATGCGGCGCGTGGCGCGGTCCGGCCGATCCGACAGCAGGATGCTGGTCCGCAGCGTGCGGATGCTTTCAGAATAGAGCGACTTCGGATCATCCAACTCGAGCCGAACCAGGCGCTTGGCCTCAGCCTTGCTGCCACGGAGGCGCGGCAAGGTGCAGAGCACCGGCAGTCCCGTGATCTGCTCCATCATCTCACTGCCGTGGACGCTGCTGTCCAGGGCATTGCGCAACAGCACAAGGCCGCAGCCGGCGAACAGGCCTAGCAGCGCAGAGCCGGCCAGAATCAGGCCTTTGCGGGGCCAAGACGGCTCGTTCGGAACCTGCGCCGCGTCGATGACGCGGGCATTGCCGAACTGAAGATCCGCAGTTGCCTGCGTTTCCTTGAAGCGCTTCAGGAACGTTTCGTAGAGCTCGCGATTGGTATCGACCTCACGCTGCAGTACCTTCAGCTCGTAGTCCTTGCGGTCGAGATTCTGGATGCGCGTCATCGACCGATCGACCCTTTCCTGCAGGTCGGCGCGCGTGCTTTCGGCCAACTCGTAATCCGAGCGTATACCCTCGGCGCGGATGCGTAGCTGGGTGAAATATGCGTTCTCGGCCGCCTGGAATCGAGCCTGCGCCGCGATACGCGTCGGATGCTTTTCGCCATAGCGTGGGCCCAGTTGATCCAGCGCCTCCTTGGCGGACAGGTAGGCGGATTTGGTGTCCCGGACCAGGGGGTCATCCTGAATGCGTGGAATTTCCTGCAACAGTTCCACGCGCGAGCCAGCCGCACGAATCTTGGCGTAGACGTTGGCCAGGGCCTCCCGCTGCTGGCGTGCTTCACGCAGGCGGCGGCTCTGTTCGGTGATCTCGTCGTCTATCAGGCCGCGGGAGCCGCCGACGTTGACCAGATCTTCACGTTCAAGGAATTTCTGCAGCGCCTGTTCCGACTTCTGCAGGGCAATCAACGCCTCGTCGACGCGCTTGGTCAGCCAGTCCGCAGCTTCATAACCGATGCCGACGCGATTGGCGCGGTCTCGTTCCATGTACTGCGTGACCACGGCGTTGGCAACGCCAGCAGCCAATGCCGGATCCTCGGACTTGAAGCTGACGTTGACCAGATAGGTATTGGGGACCGGGTCTACGGTGAGATCTTCACTGACTTCGTCCAACAGCGTGCCTGGCGTACCGAGCGCATCCAGTCTCAGGGCTTCATAGAGGCCGGGGACGAGTGCGTGAATCTTCTTCAGCACGCGATCAAACAGAGACGGTTCCCGGTTTTCACGACTGACGTTGGCGTACTGCGGGTGCTCGGCGAGCTTTAGCTTTTCGATCACCGCGGTCAGCAGTTCGCTCGAATGCAGCAGTTCGTACTGCGTGCGGTGATACTCGCGCACGATACCTTGGGTCTCGTAGACCTTGTCGATCTCGACGACATTCGCTTCCTTGGGCTCGATCAACAGCGAAGTTGTCGCGCGATAGGTCGGTGAGATGAGCAGGCTGTACGCCAGTCCGGCACCGGCGGCCAGCGCTGTAAGCCCCAGGATCGGCCAGCGGCCAAACCAAAGCTGACGCAACAAGCCCTCTTGGGGCGCCGCCGCAGGTGTAGGCGGCCGTGCGCTACGCACCACCGGCTTTTCGAGAGTAGGGTTCAAACCGGGTTACTCGGTGGTTTAGAAGAGGCCCTGCTCCACAACGACGGTATCGCCTGGAAACACCGGCGTGTCGAGGTTGGCGGGCGCCTTGGTGAGCGAGTCGGTTTCGCGGAAAACAGAGATTCCGCGCATCGACGCGCGCTCTGTAAATCCACCGGCAAGCGTCGCCGCCTGCCGGATGGTCAGGCCGGGGACGAACGGATAGCCGCCGGGCAGACGCACCTCGCCGTTGATGTAGAAGTTCCGGTAGGCCACTACGACCACCCTGACGTCCGGGTTGATCAGGTAGTCACCACGAAGGCCACGATCAATGGTTTGCTGCAACTCATTGACGGTTTTCCCGCGCACTCGGATATCACCCAGGAACGGGTAGTTGACGACTCCCGATTCGCTGAGCGTCAACTCCATCGTCAGGTCGGGTTCGCCGTGTACGTCGATCCGAATCTTGTCCCCCACCCCCATGCGGTAGCCGTTCGCGCTGGGCGCGACCATCGCAGAGGCGGCGCCCGGCGTGCGCAGGTCGTTGGTCTTTGGCACAGACGAAGGCAGCGGTGGCGGGGCGATCGAGGTGCGCGGCGGAGGAATTGGATCACTTGTGATCCGGTCAAGCGTAGAACAGCCGGACACCGCCAGGGTCATCGCGACGACCAAGGCGTGCCAACCGCAGCGGCGCAACCACGCGCGCAAACCACCCACGAGCCAGACGGGCTCCATGTGACGCATCCTTAAACGAGATATTACAGCGCGAATTGTAGTCGAAGCTGGGTCAGCGACCGATCGAAGTCGAGCGACGGCACATTCGTGTCACGGTTGTTGATCTGGAAGCTCAGATGCGCCTTCAAATTGCGCGTCAACTCCAGTTCACCATAGATCTGGCCACTGACGATGTCATCGCTGCGGTCGAAGCCTTCAAAATCAAAGCTCATCAGGTCTCCCGACAGCCCGGTCTTGAAGCGCTCGTTCCAGTTCTGGATCCAGCGCAGGCCTACACGGTTGACGTCGATGAAGTCAGACTCCTCAAAATAGCTTTCCTGCGTGCTGTGCCCGCCATCCAGCACAATCTCGGTATAGGTCATCGGGTGCCAGCTGATAACCGCTTCCCAGTCGAACGAGCTGAAGTCTTCGCGGTCATTGGCGTCAAATTCGCGGCGCATCGTGCCCACCAGCACACGGCCGGAAACGGTGGACGACGCAAACCACTGGCCGCCGACGCGGATGCGCTGCTCGGTGCCATCACGCGCAGAGAACGTCGGGCGCACGACATCGAACTCGATCTTGCGCACGCGCACGTCTGCCAGCAGGCCGGTGCGTGGGCTTATGCGCCATTTGCCCTCGACACCACCACCAAAGATGTCGCGATCCAGATACTGAGTCAGATCGCGATTGTTCTGGTATTCCTTGCTCAGGCCGTCCGCAAAAACTGTCATGTTCAGCATCGCCGAGGGCGCGCCAAAGGTATAAGCAACGCGACCGGAAGTGCGTACAAACTCATCGACATCACGCTGGCTCGAGGGCTGAGACTCGGTGCGTTCGGTGCCGAAGGGGTCATGCCCTTCATCGCGTGCCAGATTGAAGGCAAAGCGGTGGCGCCCAGTCTGATTCAGTGATGCTTCCAGCAGCAGGTCGGACTCGCCGTAGTCGTCAAACCCGTCGGTATCGTAGTTGGCGAACTCGCCCTGATAGCCGATGCGGTAGGTGTCGTCCGCCGATAGGTATTCCAGACCTACGCCAGGGGCAATCACATAAGCCGACGCGCTGGTCTCGTCGGCTTCCTGACGGTAGAGATTGCTGTCGTGCAGATACGACAAATCCAGAACCGGCTTCAGAAACAAGCCCCCGCCCAAAACGATACCGGTCGGCGCCTGCGGCGCCGTCTGCGCCAAGGCTGCTACGGGAAAGGCGCCAAGGCACGCCAGCAAACAGGATTTGAACGGCATCATCGGAAAACACTCCCCAACAGTAAATTTCTTGGAATTCGATAGCCGGCAGTCCCGGTCCGGACGGGGGTACCGGACCGGGATCTACGCCGTTTAGCTCGCGCTAGACGGCGGTGGCGGCGGTGGCGGCGGCGGTGGCGGCGGCGGTGGCGGCGGTGGCGGTGGCGGCGGCGGTGGCGAGGTTGGCTTGGGGTCGGCGGTGACGGTGAAGTAGAGCTCGATGTCGTTGGCCTGATTGCCGGGAATC
>JBFJKG010000161.1:0-5303 GCA_041635075.1 Solimonas sp. | reverse complement strand
GGCCTGCTCGCCGGCATCAACGCGGCACGCAAGAGTCGCGAACTGGCGCCGTGGACGCCGTTGCGGCACGAAGCCTATATCGGCGTACTGGTGGACGATCTGATCACCCGCGGCACAGCCGAGCCATATCGGATGTTCACCTCACGCGCCGAGCACCGCCTGATCCTGCGTGAAGACAATGCCGATCTGCGTCTGACGCCGGTCGCCCGTGAACTGGGCCTGGTCGACGACCTGCGCTGGGCAGCCTTCTCGCAGAAGGCAGAAGGCATTGAACGCGAGCGCGAACGCCTGCAGCAGCTATGGCTGAAGCCGGCACAATTGGCCGCCCCGGAACTGGTCTCGGTCTTTGGCGCTGCACCCAACGACAATGGCCTATCCGGCCTCGACTTGCTGCGGCGTCCGGAAGCCCGCTATGCCGACCTGCAGGCGCTGAGTCTGGCGCCGCCGGATATCGACGAGGCCGTGGCCGAGCAGGTGGAGATCACGGCGAAATACGCCGGCTACATCCAGCGCGGTCAGACCGAGATCGACCGGGTGCAGCGCTACGAGCACGCGCAGCTGCCGCTGGACTTCGACTACGGCATGGTGACCGGACTGTCCAACGAGGTGCGCCAGAAACTGACACAGCACCGGCCCGATAGCCTCGGACAAGCCGCGCGGATCGCGGGCGTGACCCCCGCTGCCGTGTCGCTGTTGCTGATCCACCTGAAGAAGCGCGGGCAGCTGCGTCTCAGCGCCTGAAGCCGCGGCGTGTCCCAGCCAAGACGGGGCTCTGAGGCGGCGGGCACGGAGGTTCAGCTTCATTCATGGGGGATTCACCTTGCCGCTTTTAATCTTCACTCAAGGCTAGCGATTCCCCCCGCTCCCCCGGCCCCGCTCCCCCCAGCGGGGCAGCCCCAAGAGCCCTCCCCCCTCCCGGAGGGCTCTTTTTTTGTATCAGCCGACCCGCGTCTCAGGCGCAGCAGTCACTGATCGCACGCAGCACATCGGTGCGCGAAATCTGCCCGACGAGGCGGCCGTCATCCACCACTGGATAGCGCCGGAAATGGGCATTCTTCATGAACAGGCCGGCCAACTGGATGATGCTGAGATCCGAGCTCACGGTCTGCACCTCGCGGCTCATGTACTGACTCACCGGGCCCGCCACACAGCTGTCCTGCGCAGCTACCAGGGCAATGCTCAGCAGGTCCTTTTCCGAAAGCATGCCGATCAGCTGCCCTTCCGTGTCGACGACCGGGGCGCCCGAATGCCCGGTGCGCACCAGCTGATGCGCCGCACTCATGACCTCGGTATCGGGCGCAAACGTCAGCAGCTGCGTCGTCATGTAGTCACGCACGCGGATCGTATCGAGCGTTGCCATGCCGAAATCTCCTGAACGCCGGCGCACCCGGCCCCGCGACGATAGCTCCACGGCGATCAGGACTCAATTTCCCGCGTTAAGAGGAGATTCAGTCGCATGCCGCATACTATGGGGTAGTCGGTGCCTGGCTCCGGCTCTATTCACTCATTCCCAGGGAAAACCACTATGAGCAAGAACACTTCCACGGTTGTTATCGCCGGTCTGCTGGCGTTCTCCGCGCCGCTGTTCGCCGCCGAAGGCAAAGCTGCCGTCGACGCCAAGGTCAGCGTTGAAGCCGATACGGCTGCAGCCGCAGCACTGAAGAACAAGGCAGCGGCCGCGAAGGACGCGGGCGCCGCCACTGCCGTTGACGCCAAGGCGGCAGCCGCCACCAAGATGGAGGCCGGCAAGGATGCCGCCGCCGCCAAGATGGACGCAGGCAAAGAAGCCGCGGTTGATGCCAAGGCCGCTGCCGCGGCCAAGGTAGAGGCCGGCAAGGAAGGCTCGAAGAAGGCCGTCAAAGCCACTGGCAAGACTGCCACCAATGCAGTCAAGGCCGGCGCCGATGCCACCGGCAAGACGGTCGGCAAGGTCGGCGGCGCGCTGGGCGCGCTCAGCACCAGCGTGAGTGTCGACGCCGATGTTGACGCCAAGGCCGACGCAGAGGCCGAAGCCGCTCAGCAGTAAGCCCGAAAGCGGCCGCGCCTTTCGGGCGTACGGCCCCCTTCAAAAGCCTTCCGGAAACGGGGGGCTTTTTTCATGTGCCGCGAACGCTAAGGCCGCGAGGGGGTGCCTTTCGGTAGTTGCTGCTGCAAACGCAGACCGCGCTCCTGCAACCAGTGCCGATGCTTGGCAAAGTCTGGCATCTGGCACTCGACGCGACTCCAGAAGCGCGTGGAATGATCCGGGTGCAGCAGGTGACAGAGTTCGTGGACGACGACATAGCGAAAGACTTCAGGCGGCGCCATCACCAGGCGCCACGATAAGCAGATTACGCCGCCGGGATTGCAACTGCCCCACAGCGTTTGCGGGTCGTTGATCTTCAATTGCTGATACGTCACGCCGAGACGTGCGGCCTCGTGATCCAGCATCCTGAGCGCATCGCGCTGCGCCTGGTGCATCAACTCGCGCCGCAGGGCTTGGGCCAGCTTGGAGGGCTGCGCAAGCGCGGTTTTGGGGGCGAACACGGTAATCGCTTCGGCCTCGATACGGACGCTGATCTGCCGCACGCGTGCCGGCTCCACTCGCACCGGCACCGCGACTCCGCGCAACAGCAGCTCGTCACAGCCGTCCCAGCGCATGTCAGGCGGCGCGGGATCCTGCGCCTCGCGCTCGGCGAATTCCCGAAGCTTCTCGCGCACCCAGTCGGTGCGCGATTGCAAAAAAGCCAGCGCCTCGGCGCGGGCCACCCAGCGCGGATACACCAGCACCACTTCGCGACCGGAGCGCACTTCCACGCGGATATTGCGCGCCTTGGCACTCGCCTTCTCGCGCAGACGATAGTCTTCTCGGAACAACTCGTACTGCATGCAACCTCTTGGACACAAAAAGTACGCGCAACGGCAAAAAAATGTTCAGCACCGGAGCGAAGCCTGCCATCACTGCATTTGCTGCGCCGCACATCCGGTTTATCCACAAGCTTATCCCCGCCGCTTGTCGATAAATCAACTCCTTTCGTCGCCGACGATCCGGTTAACTGACTTTCATGTCAGTCAGCTTCTCCTACAGACACCTATCCAGCGTCGTAGCCGATCCGCGCCAGCACGCCGTCCAGTTCATCCAGCGAGTGAAACTTGATGCGCAACTCGCCCTGCCCTGATTTGTCCGACTGCACCGTGACGGGGCACGCCAGCAGGTCAGACAGCTGCCGCTCCATGCGGTGCCAGTCGGACGCTTTGCCTGGACGAAACACGATGCTGCTGTCGCGAGACAGCGCCAGCCGGCGCTCAAGCTTGCGTACCGTGAGCTTGTGCCGGATGACCTGATCGGCCCAGCGCACCTGTTCGTCCAGCGGAACGCCGGCCAGCACCTTGGCGTGCCCCAGAAACAGATGGCCCTCGTTCACCAATGTTGCAACCTGCGGCGCCAGATTCAGCAGGCGCAGATAGTTGCTGACGTACTCGCGCGACTTGCCAACGCGCGCGCCGATCTCTTCGTGAGTCATCTCGAAGATTTCGCCCAAGCGCTTGAGGCCCGCTGCAGTCTCCATTGGGGTCAGCGATTCCCGTTGCAGGTTCTCGATCAGGCCGACAACGAAGGCTTCGGTATCGGAGAGATCATCGCGAATCACCGCCGGAATCTCGTGCAGCTGCGCCAGCTGCGCAGCGCGCCAGCGGCGCTCGCCGGCCAGCAACTCGTAGCCCCAGACGCGAGTGCGCAGCACCACCGGCTGCACCACCCCGGATTCCCGAATACTCTCGGCCAGCTCCTGCAGCGAAGCTGGATCAAAATGCCGCCGCGCCTGCTGACTCCCCGGGCGGATCATGTCCACCGGAATTTCCCGTATCTCGCTCGCGGCTTTGTTGCGACTCATCCGACCATTGTAAGTGCGCGCCGGCGTCGGCATGGAATAATGCGCCCTCAACTGCAGGAAACAACCTATGGAAGACCAGTTTCGCGCCATTATCGAAGCAATCGGCGAAAACCCCGACCGCGAGGGCCTGCTGCGCACGCCGTATCGCGCAGCGCGTGCGATGGAGTTCCTGACCCAGGGCTATGAGCAGGATGTCGCAGAAATCGTGAACGGTGCGATCTTCGAGTCGACCAACGACGCGATGGTGATCGTCAAGGACATCGAGCTGTTCTCCATGTGCGAGCACCATTTGCTGCCCTTCATCGGCAAGGCGCATGTCGCGTATCTTCCGGCCGGCAAGGTTATCGGCCTGTCGAAGATCCCGCGCATTGTCGACATGTATGCGCGACGACTGCAGATTCAGGAAAGCCTCACTCAGCAGATCGGCAACTGCGTGCAGGATGCCATCGCAGCGCACGGTGTCGCCGTGGTGATCGAAGCCAAGCACCTATGCTCGATGATGCGCGGCGTGCAGAAGCAGCATTCCTCGATGGTGACCTCCTACATGCACGGCCGATTCCGCGAGGACCCGCGCACGCGCCAGGAGTTTCTGGACCTGATTCGCGGCTAGGCCGCAACCGTACACGCGCAATGGACGTATGAACGTACGGTGACTGCCGCCTGAAATACCACTGACCCGAAGGGCCGGCTAAACTTGGGCAAGGCAGCGGGTTGCCGCCGCTGGCGGTGGCACAAATTCATTGCTATTCAGGCCCTTTGCGAGTGTAAGCCCATGATGTTGAGCACGACCAATCCCGATCTTCCTGCCCAACGCGAAGTCCTGCGCGCGCTGGAACCCCAGGTCAGCGAGTTCATGGCGCGCCACAAGGCGACGCGCAAGCTATGGATGCCCAGTGACCTGATGCCGGCAGATGAGCGCTCGGACGCCGATCACGAGGCCGAACTGGCCGCTTTGCGCGAGCGCGCACGGGGACTCCCGGACGGCGTACGCGTGGCGCTGGCGCTGAATCTGCTCACTGAAGAAGGGCTTCCGCACTTCCATCGCTTGGTCGCCGTCTACATGGGCTACGACAGCGTCTGGGCCGAGTGGAACAACCTCTGGACCGCCGAGGAAGATCGGCACGGCTGTGTGCTGCGCGATTACGTGCGCGATGCTCGCGTGTTCAACATGAAGGCACTGGAGCTGATGCAGTACCAGTACATTGAGGCCGGCTTCAATCCGGACTGGAAAGACGACCCCTACCGCCTGCTGGCCTACACCAGCCTGCAGGAGAAGGCGACGCAGACCGCGCACTCCAATGCCGGCCGCATTGCCAGCCAATACGAGCCAAAGCTGCAGAAGATCCTGGCGCACATCTCCGCCGATGAATCCCGCCATTACGCGTTCTATCGCGATAGCTTCTCGCTGGCCCTGAAGGCTGACACCAACCG
>JBFJKG010000160.1:0-5314 GCA_041635075.1 Solimonas sp. | reverse complement strand
CCGCCGGCAGGCGCTTCACTATCGCCTTCGCCCACGTCGACATACTCGGGTGCTACGCCCGTGGCGAAGTCCACCAGGCGGTAGTTGTGCAGGATGCGACCGGCGAAATCCGGATGGGCACCGTACAGGCCGCCGTCAATCACGCCAAGGGTGATGCCGCTGCCGGTCAGGGGCTTGCGCTGCGCGTCGTAGTACGGGCCGCCTGCGACTGGCTCCTGCGCCACGCGCACGCCGGTTGCCCAGTTGGCAGTGTCGCCAAGATAACGCAGCTGCCGGTTGTGCTCGAGCCGGACGACAAGCGGGCTGCGTGCCAGCGCTGCAAAGCTTGCAACCGGTCCGCGTGCGTAGACCGAACGAGCATAGCGGCGGAAGTCCTGCACGCGGGTCATGCCCAAGCTATCGAGCAGGGCGTTCTGCTGCTTGATCGTGCCGCTGCTGAACTGCACGAATGCGCCGTGCACGGCGGTAGCGGGCAAGGCCGCCAGTTCTTGGGCCAGTTTGCGATCTATCGTGGCGCCATTGCTGGCGGTGCCGTCGATGGCGCAGGGATCCACGCCGCCACCGCCACCCCCAGCCTGTTGCTGATAGGTAATGGTCAGCGTGGTGGTGGCACCGGAAACTGCGAAAGGCACGATCTCAATACGCACCGAGCCTGGGAGCTTGGACACTGGGACAGTCGCGACTTCGCTGGCGGTACCCGTGGCAGCGGAGCCGATCAGCTCGCCGGTGGCGGCGTCGCGGATGTACAGGTCCAGATCGTCCGCGCCGCTTGGTGAGGCCGTGTCGAGGGCGACACGGATCGCAAGGTTAGGGTTGGCGTTGCGGAAGGCGTCCGGAAGGTCGACCGTCAGCAAAAACTCATCGCAGGCGGCACCGGCGCCGTCGCATAGCGGCTCGCCGGTGGCGACCCCCGACGGATTGGACACCAGATAAGGTCCGCCATTGGCGGCGATCGCCTCCGTTGATGGCGTCAGGGTGCCGCTGGAGGGATTGGTAGCGGACACCGCGCCTGCATGCAGCAGGGCGAGAAGCAGTGGCAGCGATCGGTATCGTGAGCGAAACATGCGGTACCTCTGAAAAATGTAAGCGAATGATGACCAGGACAGACGGCAAAGACGCACATGCAGATAGCGTGCCGCTTATGGACGATGTACGAATTGTAATGGCTAAGCGGATGCGAGTCGTCCCGTTTTGCGGTTGCTTCTCGACCGGGCTGGGGTTGACGGTTGTCTATACTCGGCGGCTTGAACAACTCCAGGGGTGGATATGAACACGCGAGCGGTCGGCGTCGCCGGCGATTTTCTGGGCCACCCGAAAGGGCTTTACATCTGCTTCTTCACCGAGATGTGGGAGCGTTTCTCGTTCTACGGGATGAAAGCCCTGCTGCTGCTCTACATCCTCAAGTACCACCTGTTCACCGATGATGCAGGCTACGATTTGCTCGGCGCCTATGGTGGTCTGGTGTATGCCGTTCCTGTCATTGGCGGTCTGCTTGCGGACCGTTATCTGGGCATGCGCAAGGCCGTCGTGTTCGGTGGGGTGCTGCTGGTGCTCGGCCACCTAGGCATGGCCTATGAGGGTCATGCGGCGCGGGTGATCGATGGTGTGACCGTGCGCGATGAGGCTGCATTGCAGGTGTTCTACCTGTCGCTGTCGCTGATCATCATGGGTGTGGGGTTCCTGAAGCCGAATATCTCCACCATCGTCGGCAAGCTGTATGCGGACAACGATCCGCGCCGAGACTCCGGGTTCACCCTGTTCTACGCGGGCATCAATGTGGGGGCACTGTTTGCCAGTCTGGTCTGCGCCTTTCTCGGCGAGACCTATGGCTGGAAGTATGGTTTTGGCGCTGCCGGCGTCGGCATGGTGGCGGGTCTGGGGGTATTCCTCTGGGGGCAGCGCTATCTGCAAGGTCATGCCGAACCCGCGAATCCGGCGCTGCTCAAGCAAAAGGTGGCAGGCGTTGCACGTGAAGCGTGGATCTACTTCGGCGGCCTGGTGGGAGTGGCGCTGGTGTGGCAACTGATCCAGCGCACCTGGACGGTACATGGCGCGATGCACCTGATCGCGCTTGCGTTCGCCGTGTGGTTCGTGTGGTTCCTGTGGGCCAAATGTTCGTCTGCCGAGCGTGGGCAGATGCTGTCGCTGGTGGTGCTGATACTCGCCGTGCTGGTGTTTTTCACGCTGTATGAACAGACCTACGGTTCGTGGATCACGTTTACCGATCGGCTGATGACCAAGGACATGTTCGCCCTGGATCTGGGTGGCTACGAGGCAGCGGTTCCGTGGGCGATTTTCGTGCTGGCGGCCAGTCCGGTGCTGATGGTGGCAGCGCTTGTCGCCAGCGACCGCGGGCGCCAGGCCCGCGCCCGTGGCCTGGTGCTGCTGATGGTCGCCGGATTGCTATTGGCATTGGTGCATGATGTCGTGCTGGTGCCTCAGACCGCCGGTTCGCTGACCTTTCTGGGTGCGTTCTTCATCGTGGTGCTGGCCCCGATCTTTGCCTGGCTCTGGCCGTGGCTGGAGCGCCGCGGCTTGAATCCGTCGACGCCGGTCAAGATGGGGATGGGACTGGTGATTGCCGGGCTGTCCTTCCTGCCGCTGGTGGCCGCCGCCAAGATTGCCGGTACCGGGGAAATGGCCAGTGTCTGGTGGCTGGTGCTGGCCTATCTGATCCTGGAACTGGGTGAGGTCTGTCTTTCACCTATCGGCCTGTCGGCAGTGACCACGCTGTCGGTGGCGCGGGTGGTAGGTGTCATGATGGGCGCGTTCTGGCTGGGAACGGCGTATTCGGAGGTGCTGGCGGCGCAGTTCGGCAAGCTGGCGTCACTGGACATACCCGAGAGCGGGGTGATCAACATGGCAGAGGCGGCCGCCAAGTACGCGGACCTGTTCCAGCTGATGGTTTGGGTTGGCGTCGGAGTCGGTGTATTTGCGCTGCTGATCTCGCCGTTACTGCGCCGCGGCATGCACGGTGTGAAATAAGGCGGGGGCGACAGCGACGGCCTAGTGCCGTCGCTGCCGGCGTCTCAGCTGGCTGCCCACGACCAGCAGCAACAACGCGCCTGCGCCCAGACTGCCGCCGCCCGAGGATGAGCCATTACCACCACCCGCGGTGCCGCTGACCGTCACGGTCACCGTGGCGCTACTGCTCAGTCCTCCGGAATCGCGCACGCTGTACCGGAATGTTTCGATGCCGCCGAAACCGGTTGCCGGCGTGTATCGCACCATGTTGCCGGCTATCGTCGCGCTGCCGCCCTGGCTGAAGTCACTGACACTGATCAGCGTCAGTGTTTCACCACTGTCGGGCGCAGATGAGTCGTTGCTGAGTACCGGCAGGTCGGAACTGACGCCGGCAGCGGCGGAGAATTGATCGTTCACCGCAGTCGGTGGATCGTTGACTGCGGTCAGAGTGACCGTCACGGTGGCGGTGGCGCTGCGGTTAGCCGCATCCCGGGCGGTGTACTGGAATGTCTCGGTGCCGTTGGCGTTCGCGGCCGGTTGATAGCGGACCTTGTTGGCGACGATGCTGGCGGATCCGCCAAGATTGGGGGCCGTCACTGAGACCAGCGTGAGATTGGACGGGTCATTGGCGAGCACGTCGATATCGACGGCTGCGCTGTCCTCGGATAGCGTCAGGGAGTCTGCCTGCAGGGTCAGGGGCCCTTGCGTTCCGGGATTCTTGCCCGCCACCGAGCGAGCGCCGCTATTGTCCGGATCGAGCCAGGCCTTGAGTTGCGAGGCGGCTGCAGTCTTGGCTGTCCATTGCGTGTCGAGGCGGGCGTAGTAGTCCGAGGCGTTGTTATCAACGTTGCCGACGCAGGACGCGCCGCCACCGGACAGGGTGCCGACCACACGCTTGTTCTGGTTCCACAGGCCGGAACCTGAAGATCCCGGCTCGGTTGTGCCCAGATCCCATTGCAATACCCGCCACGCGGGAATGTCCGGCCCGCCGGTTTCGATACGGACGGTACTCGGGGTCAACGCCGAGCTATAGCTGCTGATCTTTTTGGCGTCGCCGCCGGGGTGGTGTATGCCGACGCCACTACTGCCGCCGGCCCCGCTGGCATCAAATCCGGCGTAGTAGACGTTGAATGCGGCGTTGGGGGTGGCGTTCAGCCGGATCAGCGTCATGTCGGTGTCGCGGTCATCGGCAATCAAGGTTGCGCCGGTCTGCGTGTCGCGGTCACGGGCGTTGTCCACACCGCCACAAGCCGTATTCTGAAAGTTCCAGTAACTGACAACCCCTGAAGCGGCGCTGCCGATATCGCCTATGCCGCAGTGGTCTGCTGTCAGCACATACGGGGTGTCGTCCTGGCGCAGGTTGTTGACCAGCGTGCCGGTGCAGAGCCCCACGAACGCGCCCGCCGGAACCTGCAGCTTCACGACCGAGCGGATCTCGTTGCGCCAGCCATCGCCGAGTGCACACGCTACATCAACGTTACAGGCTCCAGACTCCCCTAGGTCCCGCGCGTTCTTGTAGCCATGTCCCAGGCGCGCCAGCTTCAGGTGCAACTGCGCGCGCAGTTCGCGCGGCACCCGCACCTCGATCACCGCGGTGTCTCCGGGCACGATGGGGGTCCAAAGGCCGCCTTCCGGGCTGCGGTCGGCGCGCGTGTAAGGCCCTTGCACGGTGTGGCCTTCAACGTCGTAGATCCATAGCGCGGCGCCCTGTGGCAGATCGAACTGCTCAAACGACATCAGCAAGGAAAGCGCGCCTGCGGAGTAAACGCGGCTGCGCCAGCGCCAAGTCTCGGCGTCCACCGCATCCCACACGCCGCCAGTCAGGTCGATCGGCAGCGCGACGGTCGCAGCAAACAGCGCCGGGCCACTGCCTTTGACCGCGCGCGCGGCGGCGATTTGCTTCTCCACTACCGTCAACGGGGCAATATGCAGCGGCAGGCTGTCCAGCTGCCGGAGGTCCGGGCTGTAGCCGTGGGCAATGGCAGTGAACGCAAGAGCCAGCAGGCAGCTGGTCCAGCGCGTAGCGGTCGTTAGCATCCTGCTGGCCTCTGCTTCAAGTGATCAGGCAACAGTTTAGTGTCGTATGCAGGGGATGGGGCCGCGCTGATCCGGCTATGCCGGCCGTTAACGCCATCCGATGCGTCGGCGCAGCCACCACGCGCTCAGCAGCGTGCTGATCAGCGGCAGGCCGAGACCGCCGCCTCCGCCACCTCCGCCACCTCCGCCTGCGGCCCCGGTGCTACTGCCGTTACCGCCGCAGCCGGCTGCGGGTGCGGCGCCGGAATTCTTGCCCGTGAGCGTCAGGCATCCGCTGTTGGCCGGGTCCAGGTGTGCCTTCAATTGGCCGTTG
>JBFJKG010000159.1:0-5320 GCA_041635075.1 Solimonas sp. | reverse complement strand
TCATCCGACGGCTTGATGATCAGCGGGAATCCAAAACGCAGCGCTGCCTCCTGCAGATCCTGTTCACGTTCGATCCAGAGATAGTCGGGTGTCGGCAGACCCTCGGCCTTCCACATGCGCTTGGTGCGCAACTTGTCCATGGCCAGGGCGCTGGCCAGCACGCCGCTACCGGTATACGGAATCCCCTGCAGATCAAGTACCGCCTGCACGGTGCCATCTTCGCCGCCGGTGCCGTGCAGCACGTTGAATGCGCGATCGAATCCCTCCTGCTTCAGTTGCAGCACCCGCTCAGGACTGGCATCCACCGCCACGGCGTCCACGCCGCGGCGCTGCAGGGCGGCGGTCACACCTTCGCCGCTCCACAGCGCAACCTGACGTTCGGATGACCAGCCGCCCATCAGGACCGCAACGCGACCCAGTTGCCGCGGGTCCATTCCGGCAAGTGCAATCGCGCTCATGCCGGCGCCCCCACGATCCTGACCTCGGGATGCAGCTCGATGCCGGTGCGGTGCTTGACCGTACCCTGTATGTGTTCGATCAACTGCTCCACATCCGCGGCCCGCGCACCCTCAGCCGTGAGAATGAAATTGGCATGCAGTTCCGAAACCTGCGCGCCGCCGATGCGATAGCCCTTGAGCCCGCACTGCTCAATCAAACGTGCCGCGTGGTCGCCCGGTGGATTGCGGAAGGTGCTGCCAGCACTGGGTTTACCCACCGGCTGTGTCGCCTTGCGCTGCGCCAGTGCGGCCTTGGTCTGACGCTCGTGCGCGCCATCCTTATCCGGCTGCACCAAGAATCGGGCAGCAAGGAACCCAAAGCAGCCGGCGGGCATCTCGACATGGCGATAGCGGTAGCTGAATGCGGCGGGGGCCAGCCACTGGGTCTGGCCATCACGCATCAGCACTTCGACGGTGGCGACCACGGGCCAGGTTTCTCCACCCCAGGCACCGGCATTCATGGCCAAAGCGCCGCCCACCGTACCCGGGATACCCGCCATGAACCCGACCCCGGCCAGTTGCTGCTGCTGCGCAAACTTGGCTAGGCGCGCGCAATGCACACCAGCTTCGGCGTACAGGGTGTCGCCATCCATGCGCAGTCCGTCCAGCGCACCGTGCAGACGGATCGCGGTGCCGCGAAAGCCGCCGTCGCGCACCAGAAGGTTGCTGCCCAGGCCGATCCACAGGATGGGCTCATTGGCGTCGAGCGAGCGCGCGAAGCTGATCAGATCCTCGCGATCCGCCGGCTCGTAGTAGCGGTCGGCGGGGCCACCCACGCGCCATGAGGTATGCCGCGACAGCGGCTCGCGCTCGCGCAACTCGCCCCTCATCGCCCGCCTCCGTAGGCGCGAACCAGAGCCGCTGGCACGCCCCCGATGTCACCAGCACCAAGCGTCAGCACCAGATCGCCGTCGGAAAGCACCTGCGCCAGCGTTGCCGACACCTCGCCGACGGAAGCCACAAATACCGGCTCGACCTTGCCGCGCGCGCGGATACCGCGCGCCAGCGCCCGGCCATCGGCGCCTTCGATCGGGGCCTCGCCCGCGGGGTACACCTCGGTCAGCACCAGAGCGTCGGCCTCGGCCAGCACCGCACAGAAGTCTTCGAACAGATCACGGGTGCGCGTATACCGATGCGGCTGGAATACCACGACCATCCGCCGTGTCGGGTGCGCCGCGCGCATGGCCTGGAAGGTGGCCGCGATCTCGCGCGGATGGTGGCCGTAGTCGTCCACCAGCACGAAGCGACCGCCTGCAAACGTCAGCTCGCCATGTGGCTCACAGCGCCGGCCAATGCCCTGGAAGCGCGTGAAGGCACGATGCATGGCCTCCATGCTGACGCCCAGCTCGCGGCCGATGGCTACCGCGGCCAAGGCATTCTGGACGTTGTGGCGTCCTGGCAGGTTCAGATGAAAGGCTTCACGCAGGCCGTCGCCGAACTGCACGGTGAAATGCACTCCGTCCCCCTCTGGCCGCAGGTCCAACGCCCGCACTTCAGCGTCGTCGGAGAAGCCGTAGGTCAGAACAGGACGCCCGACCTCCGGCAGGACCTCACGCACAACTGGATCGTCGATACACAGCACCGCCAGCCCATAGAACGGCAGGCGATGAAGAAACTCGATGAAGGTCGCGCGTAACTGGCGGAAGTCGTTCTGGTAGGTCTCCAGATGGTCGGCATCAATATTGGTGACTGCCGCGATCATCGGCGACAGGTGCATGAACGAGGCGTCGCTCTCGTCGGCCTCGGCCACAAGATACGATCCGGCACCCAGGCGCGCATTGGCGTCAGCTGACTTGAGCTTGCCGCCAATCACATAGGTCGGGTCGAGCCCGCCCTCCGCTAGCACGCTGGAGACCAGGCTGGTAGTCGTGGTCTTTCCGTGAGTGCCGGCGATTGCGATGCCATAACGGAAGCGCATCAGCTCTGCCAGCATCTCGGCGCGACGCACCACCGGTATGCGGTGCTGATGCGCGTATTCCAGCTCAGGATTGCCGGCCTTGACCGCAGTCGACACGACCACCGCATCCACACCTTCGGCGTTCTCGGCGCGGTGCCCGTAATAGATTGTCGCGCCCAGGCCCTGCAGACGCTGAGTCGATACGCTTTCCTTTAGATCGGTGCCGCTGACCTTGTAGCCGAGATTGAGCATGACCTCGGCGATACCGGCCATGCCGGAACCACCAATACCCAGGAAATGCACCCGGCGCACGCGCCGCATCGGCGCTGCCATCAGGCTGTTGAGGCCGCTATTGTTCTGCATCAGCGCGTACCTCCTTGAGCAAGGCGCAGGCATTCGTCGGCTATGACCGTGGTGGCCTCGGTCCAGGCACAGCCACGCGCGGCCTCCGCCATCGCCAGCAGGCGACTACGGTCGCGCAGAAGGTCTCGCAGTACACCCGCCAACCGTTCTGCGCTCAGTTCGGACTCCGGGATCAGCAAGGCCGCGCCCGCGCGCACGAGGTACTCGGCGTTTCGCGTCTGATGGTCGTCTACCGCTGCCGGGAACGGCACCAGTACGCTGGCGATACCGGCCGCGCCCAGTTCGGCAATCGTCGACGCCCCAGCGCGGCAGATCACCAGATCCGCCCAGTCCATTGCTGCCGGCATGTCGTCGATGAAAGCAGTGACCTCGGCGATAACGCCGGATGTCAGGTAGGCCTGCTGGGCAACTGCCAGGGTGCGCCCCGCCTGATGCTTGACCGCCGGCCGCTCGGCCAGCGTCAACTGAGCCAACGCCAGCGGGACCCGCTCATTCAGGGCCTTGGCCCCCTGGCTGCCACCGATGACCAGCACCCGTGGCGGACCCGCTCGATCCAGACGCGCGGCCGGCACCGGCAGCTCGGAAAAGCCTTCGCGTACCGGGTTGCCGACGCTGCGCGCACCTCGGAACGTTCCAGGAAAGGCTTCCAGTACCGATGTCGCCAGATGCGCCAATGCGCGATTGGTCAAGCCGGCGGCGGCGTTCTGTTCGTGAATCACGAGTGGCCTGCGCGCGAGCCAGGTCGCCAAGCCACCGGGGCCGGCGGCAAAACCGCCCATACCCAACACGACGTCGGGACGCACCCGGCGCACAATGGCCCAGGCCTGCGCCACGGCACGCGCGATCAGCAACGGCGCCAGCAGCAGCTTGAGCACACCCTTGCCGCGCAGGCCGGAAACCTGCACGCACTCCAGGGCAATGCCCTGTGCCGGCACGACTCTGGCCTCGAAGCTATCCGGCGCACCCATCCACACGATCTCGTGCCCCTGCGCGCGCAGCCGCTGCGCCACCGCAAGGGCCGGGTAGACGTGGCCGCCAGTACCACCGGCCATGATCATCAGCTTCATGGTCGGTCCTCCGCAGAGGTCACACCAAACGCTGCCGCCCGGTTCTCGTAATCCACGCGCAGGATCAACCCGATCATCGCGCAGACCGTAATCAGTGATGAGCCACCGTAGGACAGCAGGGGCAGAGTCAGCCCCTTGGTCGGCAACAGGCCCAGATTGACCGCCATGTTGATCAGCGCCTGCAACCCCAACCACCCGGTCAGGCCGTAGCACAAGTAGGCCTGAAAGCGGCGCTGCTCGACTTCGGCAATGCGACCGATCGCAAAGCCACGCCATAGCACGACCATGAACAATGCCAGCAGCACGGCGATACCGATCAGCCCCATCTCCTCGGCGAGAATCGCGAAGATGAAATCGGTGTGCATCTCCGGCAGGTACAGCAGCTTCTGCACGCTGTTGCCAAGACCCACCCCGTCCCAGTCGCCGCGGCCAACCGCTATCAACGACTGGGCCAGCTGCCAGCCACCGTTCTCGACATCAGCCCAGGGGTCGGTGAAATTCAGCAAGCGCTTGAGGCGATACGGCGCGGCAACCGCGAGTGCCGCCAGCGCCGCGCCAGCGAGCAGCATCAGCGCCAGGTAGTAGTGCACGCGCGCGCCGCCGAGAAACAGCATCAGGAAGGCCACGCCGAGCAGGATCGCGGTCGCGCCGAAATCAGGCTCCAGCATCAGCAGAATGCAGACCGGCAACAAGGCCGCGAGTGGCACCAGCAACCCCGAGAAGCTGTGCTGCAACTGCAGTTGCCGCCGCGCGATGTAGCCGGCCAGATAGATGATCAACGCCAGTCGCGCCGCTTCCGACGCCTGCAGACGGAACACGCCCAAGTCGATCCAGCGACGGGCCGCGTTGACGCTGACACCGACGCCTGGCACCAGTACCAGCACCAGCAGGAACAGGGCGAACACATAGAACCAGAGGCTGGTGTTCTGCCACTGTTTCATCGGCACGCAGTACATCGCAAACCCAACGACACCACCGATGCCGATGAACATCAGCTGGCGGTAGAAAAAGTAGAACGGATTGCCGGTGAGCTTTTCGGCCTGCGCCACGGATGCCGATGCCACCATGATCAGGCCCCAGGCCAGCAGCGCCGCCAGGGAGACACACAGCCATACATCCAGCCCATAGCGCGCGCGGGGCATGGGCAGCTGAAGTTGCAGCTGCAGCTTCTCGGCCAGAGGCAGGTTCATGCCAGCGCTCCCACTGCGGCGCGAAACTGGTTGCCACGATCGACGTAGCTGCTGAACTGATCAAAGCTGGCGCAAGCCGGCGACAGCAGTACGCGGTCACCGGCCTGCGCCAGACTGCGCGCGCGGCTGAGCGCGGCATGCATATCGGTTTCCCGGTAGATCGGCGCTGCGCCGAGCACGTCGCGTTCGATCAACGCGGCGTCCTGTCCGTAGAGAATGGCAGCGCGCGCCTTCTGAGCCAGCGCCGCGCGCAGCTCTCCGAAGGACTGGCCTTTGCCCTGCCCTCCGCCCAGCCAGACGATCGGC
>JBFJKG010000158.1:0-5322 GCA_041635075.1 Solimonas sp. | reverse complement strand
TTCGCTGAAAGCGGAAAAGCTGCACAGCGAGCAGACCCCGTATCAGCAGATCGAAATCTGGAAGACCGAAACCTTCGGCACGCTGATGACGATCGACGGTTGCACGATGGTCTCGACGCGCGACAACTTCCTGTATCACGAAATGATGTCGCATCCGGCGCTGAACTCGCACCCGAACCCGCGCAACGTGGTGATTGTCGGTGGCGGTGACTGCGGCACGCTGCGCGAGGTGTTGAAGCATCCGGAAGTGCAGTCTGCAACTCAGGTCGAGATCGACGAGCGCGTGACGCGCCTGTCCGAGCAGTACTTCCCCGAACTCTGTGATCGCAACGACGACCCGCGGGCAACGCTGTTTTTCGGCGACGGCATCCAGTGGATGAAGGAGGCCAAACCTGGCTCGATCGACCTGATCATCATCGATTCCACAGACCCGGTCGGTCCGGCAGAAGGCCTGTTCGGCAAGAAGTTCTATCTGGATTGCATCAAGGCACTGGCGCCGGATGGCATGCTGGTGCAGCAGTCCGAATCACCGCTGCTGCACCTGTCGCTGATTCAGGAGATGCATGCGGCGATGCGTGACGCCGGTTTTGCCGAAACCACCCTGCTGCATTTTCCACAGGTGATCTACCCGTCGGGCTGGTGGTCGGGCTCCATCGCCTGTAAGCGGGCCGGTACGCTTGTCGAGCGCCTGGACTCCAAGGCCATCGAGGCGCTGGACGCGCAGTTCTACAATGCCGAGACCCACCGCGCGGCCTTCGCGTTGCCGACGTTTGTGCGCAAGGCGCTCGCGCGCTAAAGCAGACTGCTGACGACGAATAGCCCTTAGCGGGCTTCTTCGTCGCCGGGAACCGAATCGGAAAGCTCCTCCGCCGGCAGCGAGGTGTCGGCCTCCTCGTCTGCTGCCGGGGCCTGAGCCGACGCCGGCGCGCCGGGCGGTGCCGCGCTGCACAGGGATTCGATCTCGGTTTCAGTCTTCTCGATCAGCTGCTTGCGTTCGTCCGCGGTGTATTCCTTGTCGCGGCCCAGGCTGTCGCGTTCGACGATCCGCGCGGCATTGCGGTAGGTCTTGAGCTGTTCCTGCTTGCGCGCGCATTCGGTGGCGCGCTCCAGGTCTGCGCCACGGGCCACGCCGGGCTCGCTCCACTCGGACTCCTGGCTGTTGGTCGGCGGACGCACGTCGACGCGCTGCCAGCCCGGTTGCGGCTGGTCTGCGTAATGCACGCGTCCCTGCGCGTCTACATACTTGTAAATCTGACCGGCTTCGGCGATGCCGAATAGGGCGGCCACTACCAGCGCAAGGGTGGGCAGGGTCGTGTTCATGGAGTCCTCACGGTGACGAGTGGGTGGAGTCTAGTACGATTCTGCGGCCTGCCGCATGGATAACCGATGAACACTCCGCCACCGCCGATCGTCGCGCAACGCACGCCCTTTCTGTTGGAAGAGCTGGCGCCCGGAGAGTACTGGTGGTGCGCGTGCGGGCGTTCGCAGCGCCAGCCGTTCTGTGACGGCTCCCATCAAGGCAGCGGCATCGAGCCGAAGAAGCTGACGGTCAAGGCCAATACCGGCACGCTGTGGCTCTGTGGCTGCAAGCATACGCGCCACCCCCCGCATTGCGATGGTGCGCACAACCGGCTTTCCAAAAAATAGGGGCGGCCTGGTGGCCGCCCCCGATGCCGCGTTCTTCACCGTTACAACGTTTGCAGGTCGTAGCCACGCTCGTTGTGCTGCGTCGTATCCAGGCCCATGGTTTCCTGCTCGGGGCTGACGCGCAGGCCGGTAACCTTGCCCACCAGCTTCAGCAGTCCCCAGGTCAGCACCGCTGCCCAGGTGCCGGTGGCTGCGATGCCGATCAGCTGCACGCCAATCTGCTTGCCCATGGTCATGCCTTCGGCATAGCCCTGGCCGCCGAATACGCCCAGCGTGGACGCCGCGAAAATACCGGCAGCGAAAGTGCCGAGGATGCCGCCGACGCCGTGTACCGGAAACACGTCCAGCGAGTCATCAATCTTGAGCACGCGCTTCAGGGTGTGGGTGGCGTTGAAGCAGACCAGCCCGGCCACCAGACCGATGATCAGTGCGCCGCCGGGGCCGACGAAACCGGAGGCGGGGGTAATCGTGCCGAGACCCGCCACCATGCCGGTGACCAGGCCCAGTGCTGAAGGCTTGCCGTACTTGATCCACTCGATCGCGCTCCACATCATCGCGCCGGCCGCGGCCGAGATATGAGTCACCAGAATCGCCATCGCTGCATTGCCATTGGCCGCGAGCGCGGAGCCGCCGTTGAAGCCGAACCAGCCGACCCACAGCATGCCGGCACCGGTGACGGTCATCGTCAGGTTGTGCGGCATCATCGGCGTTTGCGGAAAGCCCTGGCGACGGCCGAGCACGATCGCGGCAACCAGCGCCGCGACACCTGCAGTGATGTGGACGACGGTGCCGCCGGCAAAATCCAGCAAGCCCATCTCGAACAGCCAGCCGTCGCTGCCCCAGACCCAATGGCAGATCGGCAGGTACACGGCGAACAGCCACAGCACTGAGAACAGCAGCATGGCCGAGAACTTCATGCGCTCGGCAAAGCCACCGACGATCAGCGCCGGGGTGATGCAGGCAAAGGTCAGCTGGAACATCGCAAATGCGGTTTCAGGGATCGTGCCGCTGACGCTGTTCTCGCCGACCCCGGCGAAGAAGGCTTTGGAAAGCCCGCCGATGAAGCCGTTGCCTGGGGCAAACGCGAGGCTGTAGCCGCAGATCAGCCACAGCACCGAGACCACGCAGACGATCGCAAAGCATTGCACCAGCACTGACAGCACGTTTCTGGCGCGCACCAGGCCGCCATAGAACAGCGCCAGGCCGGGTAGCGACATGAACAGCACCAGCGCGGTCGATGTCAGGATCCAGGCGGTGTCGCCGCTATCAACGCCGTCTTGCGCCAGTGCCAGGCTCGGCAGCAGCGTGATCAGCGCGCAGATCAGGAATTTCATCAAACGTCCCCCAACGGATGTACGGACAAGAAAAACCCCCGCGATCTTCGAAGATGACGGGGGTTGCACTGGATAATCGGATTAAACCGCTTCGACGCCAGACTCACCGGTGCGGATGCGCACCGTCTGGTCAAGGTCGTAGATGAAAATCTTGCCATCGCCGATCTGGCCAGTCTTGGCGGCCTTCTGGATGGCCTCCACTGCTTTTTCGACCTGATCCGGTGCCAGCGCGACTTCCAGTTTGATCTTGGGCAGCAGGTCAACCGTGTATTCGGCGCCACGATACAGTTCGGTGTGGCCCTTCTGCCGGCCAAAGCCACGAACTTCGGTGACGGTCATGCCTTGAACCCCGATGTCCGCGAGTGCCTCGCGAACGGCGTCGAGCTTGAACGGCTTGATGACGGCGATCAGCATTTTCATACGGTGCGGCTCCAGAAAGCAGAGCACGGATTTTAGCATCCGCACTGCCGTGAAGCGCCATGCACCGGATCTGGACAAAGAAAAGGGGCGGACGCCTGCGCGCCCGCCCCAGTCCCACCGGAGACTCTCGGTACTAGCTCTTCTTGAACTCGGGGTACGCCTCGACACCGCATTCGGAGATGTCGACGCCCTCGTGTTCTTCTTCCTCGCTGACCCGCAGGCCCATCACCATCTTCAGTACCAGCCAGACGATGGTCGAGGTGACGAAGACGAAGACCAGGATCGTGCCCAAGCCGAGGAACTGCGCGCCAAAGCTGGCATCGGTGTTCGACAGCGGCACCGCCAGCAGGCCCCACATGCCGACCACGCCGTGGACCGAGATCGCACCGACCGGGTCGTCGATCTTCAGCTTGTCCAGGCCCAGGATCGACAGCACCACGATCACACCACCGACCGCACCCACCAGTGTTGCAAACAGCGGGGTCGGGGTCAGCGGCTCGGCCGTGATGGCCACCAGGCCCGCCAGCGCGCCGTTCAGCACCATGGTCAGATCAGCCTTCTTGAATAGGATCTTCGACATGAACAAGGCTGCGATCAGGCCGCCACAGGCCGCCATGTTGGTGTTGACGAACACCAGCGCAACGGCATTGGCTTCATCGACGTTGGAGACCTTGAGCTCCGAGCCGCCGTTGAACCCGAACCAGCCCAGCCAGAGGATGAAGGTGCCCAGCGTGGCCATTGGCAGGTTGGCGCCCGGGATCGGGTTGACCTTGCCATCGGGGCCGTACTTGCCCTTGCGTGCGCCCAGCAGTAGCACACCGGCCAGCGCTGCGGTTGCACCGCAGAGGTGGACCACACCGGAGCCGGCAAAGTCGGAGAAGCCGGCGGCATCGAGGAAGCCACCGCCCCACTTCCAGAAGCCCTGGATCGGGTAGATGAAGCCGGTCATGAAGATCGCGAAGCCGAAGAACGTCATCAGCTTCATGCGCTCGGCCACTGCGCCGGAAACAATCGACATGGCGGTGGCCACAAACACGACCTGGAAGAAGAAGTCCGACAGCGTCGAGTAGTAGGGCGCGCCATCACCGCCGGCGAGCACCGAGTCTAGGCTGTTGTCGTCCTTGCCCAGCAGACCGCCGAATCCGGGGAAGTACGGGCTCAAGGCCGCGTCGCCCGGATACATGATCTTGTAGCCCACCAGCATGTACATGACGCAGGCGATCGAGAACAGGCCGATGTTCTTGGTCAGAATCTCGGCCGTATTCTTGGAGCGGACCAGACCGGCTTCCAGCATCGAGAAGCCCGCGGCCATCCACATCACCAGAGCGCCCATCACCAGAAAGTAGAAGGTGTCGAGCGCATAGGCCAGATCAACGGTGGTCTGCGGTGCGGCCACTTCGGCCGCCGCTTCGGTTGCCACTTCAACCGCTGCTTCGGCGGCGGGTTCAGCCACGGTTTCCGCGGCCATGGTTTCCGGCGCTTCGGCGACAGCAGCGGCCGTCGGTTCGGCGTCCATGGCGTCTTGCGCCCAGGCGGGCGCGGCAAGGCCGCATGCGGCGGCCAGCATTAAAGCACTCAAATATTTACGCATCATGGGTGGGCTCCTTACAGGGCGTCCGTACCGGTCTCACCGGTACGAATCCGGATGGCCTGGTCGAGTGAATAGACGAAAATCTTGCCGTCACCGATCTTGCCGGTATGGGCCGCCTTGCTGATGGCATCCATCGCCCCTTCCAGCTTGTCGTCGCCCACTGCGACCTCGATCTTCACTTTTGGCAAGAAATCCACCACGTATTCGGCGCCGCGGTAGAGCTCGGTATGGCCTTTCTGGCGGCCAAACCCTTTGACCTCCGTCACCGTTATGCCAGCCACGCCGAGGTCCGAGAGTGCTTCTCGCACCTCGTCCAGCTTGAACGGCTTG
>JBFJKG010000157.1:0-5384 GCA_041635075.1 Solimonas sp. | reverse complement strand
GAACTGGCACAGGGAATCGATCACAGCGAGGTGCGCCCCGACCAGCCCGTGCAGTCGGTTTCGGCTGAAGATACTTTTGCCGAGGACCTGCCGCTGTCGGAGCTGGAGCCGCATATCCGTCGACTCGCAGAGAAAGCCTGGCAGGCTTCGCGCAAGACGCCGCGGGTAGCGCGTACGGTGATTCTCAAGCTGAAGACGGCGGACTTCCGCGTTCTCACGCGCAGCCACACCCCAGAGCAGCCGCCAGCGGACGTCGATACGCTGATCCGGATCGCGTTGACGCTGCGCGCGAAAGTGATGACCGACGAACGGTCGCGCTATCGCCTGGTCGGTGTCGGGCTGGGCAATTTCCGTGATCCGGACGCCGTCGGTGCGCAGTCCAGCTTGTTCTGAGGCGTAAGCCTCAGGCTGTCGCCGGTTCGGTGTTCAGCTCGCTGATCTGGCCGTTCAGCGTCCAGTAGTCATAGAGCACGCCGATCAGCAGCAGGCCGCCGGTGCACAGATACAGCAAGCCGGTTACCCATTTGCCCATGTAGAAGCGGTGGATGCCGAGTACGCCCAGAAATGTGAGCAGCAGCCAGGCGACGCTGTAATCGGTACTGCCTTGGCGATATCTGCGGTCGGCAGAGCGGTCCATCGATGGAATCAGGAACAGGTCCACGATCCAGCCGATGAAGAACAGCCCTAGGGTGAAGAACCAGATGGTGCCGGTGATCTGCCTGCCGTAGTAGAAGCGGTGCGCGCCCATGAATCCAATGATCCACAGCAGGTATCCGATAACGATGCTGTGCGTATTGTTCTGTGCGTTCATCTGGCCTCCGTCGTTGACTCGCCGATGGTAACGCGTTTTTTTGTGGCTTCGGCGTCTGCCAGGTACCCGCCTGCATTCACTCCCGGCCTATGCGTCGGGGGCGGCCGTAGCGATAGAAGCCGGCCGCCTCTTCATCGAGGATGATGGCGGCTTCTTCTTCGCTGAAGTGAGTGTTGCGCAGCGCGCGCAGCTGTGCCGCCTGCTGTTCGCGCGGAAGCCCAAGGATGCGCGCCCGTTCCTGCATATAGCGTTGGCCGCTGGCCCAGCTCTGGTCCCGGCTCTGATCCAGGTTGCTCCAGCGCTGCAGCGCTTCGGGACCCATTCCCAGTTGCGCGCGCAGCTCGCTGAGCAGAGCATTGCGCTGTGTGTCCGGCAGGGCCTGCAACTCGGCCTGCACAGTATCCAGGCTGATGAAGCGATTCATGATCTCGGTCTGCCGCTGCTCAAGGAAGCGACCGGCCTGCTCGCCATAATTGTCATGAATCGCGGTGAGGTAGGCCTGCATCTTTTCCTGGGTGGTGAGGCCCGTGGTGGTGTCCACTGCGGCTAGCGCGTCGACCAAGCGTTCGCTGCGGCGCTCGGCCGCCCAGATCTCTTCGGCGTCGGGGCCGAATGCGGCCAGCCGCGCGGCCCACAACGCCTGCCGGCGCTCCTGGGGGCTCAGCCCCTGCAGCGTTGATCGTTGCAACTCCAGCCAGGCGGTGTAGCTTTGCAACTTGTGAAACTGCGCAAGCAACGCTTCAGCCAGTTCCGGGAACAGCTCATGCAGCATCGCCTGTAGCTGGGCCTCCCAACCGTCGGGGTAGTGTGCCTTGAGATAGGCAATCAACTGCTCCAGCAAACGGATGCGGGCGTGCTGGCTGCCCATCACCGGCGCAAAGCGGCTGCGCAGCTGCTGGAGGAACGCATGGTCCTCCCCGGACAGCCCTACTACCGGTGCCGTGATCCGCTCTTTTGGATTCATTGGAGCGGGGAGGGGCAGCACAGCGGTCGGCACGGGCGGCGAATGCACGGAGGCGTTTGAGACGGCAACGGGCGGTGACGCCCGGATCCAGACCGCAATGGCGGACGCAATCACGAGCGCGAGTAACGCGAAACGAAGTCTGCGTGGGTTCATCCGGCGAGGCCTGGAAACGAGACGGCCCCGACCGCTGTGGTCGGGGCCGTGGATGGCGGCATCCGTTTAGTAGCCGTTGTCGGCAATGTAGTCGGTCAGGGCCGCGTAGAACTCCATTTCATCGAAGGTGTCCGGCGGAACGCCGACGACATCCAGATGGTCCTGATTGATGACCCATTTCTTCGAGGTCATGGCTATGGACGGCGGCGCATTCAGATCGGAGACGTAGCCGGTATCGGTGCGCTCATAGACGTAGTCCAGGCAGCCATAGCACTCACTCCACTGCAGGCGATAACCCATCTGCTGCGAGTTCAGGCCCACCAGGCCATCGTCATCGGTGTCGTTGGGATTGCCATTGCCTGTGCCTAGCGCGCCGTCACCGTTGGCATCGGTCGTGGCATAGCCGTCAGCATCCGGGTTGTAGAAATATTTGCTGACGATATACAGGGCAGGATTCATCGACGAGCCCTGCTGTGCCGTCAGGAAACTGCGTGGTCTGGCGATGTAGGTGGTGCTGGCCGGATAGCTGGCGTTGAACGCCTTGGTGCCTGTAACCACGCCGTCGCTGCTGCTGATGTCATCGTGGATCAGTTGCTTGAGGCCCGCGTAGGCATCATTTCCCGAGCCATAGACGATGTCGCCATAGAACTCCGCCAGTGCGGCAACCACCGACTGCACGCCGGGGCCGAGGTTCCAGACGTACTTCGCGATCGGCGATCCGCGATGCGGCGACGAAATGCTGACGCCGTACTTGACCACATTGCGGCCCTTGTTGGTGTACAGCAGCTTTGCGGCCTTGCGCAGATCGAGCCCGCCCTGGGAATGGCCGACCAGATTGATGCTCTGCGCCCCCGACGAGGCCATGTAACCGAGTATGTCCTGATAAAGCTCGTAGCCCCGCACTTCCGAGGACTGGAACGGGGTTACCGAGGCAACGAAGGATTTCTGCCCGGCGTTGATATCGTGGTTGCAGTAGTACTCGCCCCATTCGTCGCAGGGGTCGAGAACAAATACGCCGTAGTCGTCACCCCAGTAGTCGTAACCGAGGATGTCGTTGAACCCGGCCATGCCGTGCGCAAAGACAATGGGGTAGAGCGTCTTGTTGGCGTCACGCGCAGTGGCAGGTGTCGCCATGCAGCAGGCAGCCAAAGCAGCAGCCAGAAACAGTCCCTTGTTCATCCGACTCTCCTCCTTGCATCCGCGCAAGGTTGTTTATGATTTTTTGCCCGTTGGCTCTGGGCCGGGCTTTTTGTTGGCGCTGATGCTAGTCCGTTCGGACGACCCTGAGAAGGGGCTCAGTCCCTTTATGACGGACCGTTCGCTTTCGATGTGATGGGCGTTGTTTGCTGCTTGCGCTAGCATCCGCCGCTATGACGAACAAGCGAGCACCGATAGTGGGTCTGGCCTTGGGCAGCGGCTCGGCACGGGGCTGGGCGCATATCGGCATCATCCAGGGTCTTGAGGAAATCGGTGTGCATCCGCAGGTCGTCGCGGGCACTTCGATCGGCGCGCTGGTGGGTGCGGTCTACGTATCGGGGCAGCTCAATGCGTTTGGTGACTGGGTGGAAAAGCTGACCGCGCGCGATGTGTTCAGCCTGCTCGATTTCACGCTCTCCGGGGGCATGGTCAAGGGCCAGCGCTTGTTTGGCTTCTTCGAAGAGCAGCACCGCAATCCGAATATCGAAGACCTGAAAAAGCGTTACATCAGCGTCGCAACCGAGATGAGTACCGGGCGCGAAATCTGGATCACCCGCGGGCCGATCCTTGCGGCTGCGCGTGCCTCCTGCGCGATCCCAGGCATCCTGTCGCCGGTGCAGCACGAGGACCGCTGGATGCTTGACGGTGGATTGGTGAACCCGGTACCGGTGTCGGCATGCCGCGCCATGGGCGCGGATGTCGTGATCGCGGTCAATCTGAACGCGCAGTTGGTGGGCGCGCACTTGTCGCGTGCGAGCCAGCATGAGATCGAGCACGAAGCGCCGACCAAGGCCGAGCGCACCTTGTGGCACAAGGTTGCGGATTATCTGAAAAGCGGCGACGACCAGAATCCCAGTTTCTTTGACGTGGTGGCGGCCAGCGTCAACATCATGCAGGACCGTCTGACCCGCAGCCGCATGGCCGGAGACCCGCCGGAGATCACGCTGGTGCCGATGCTCGAGGACTATGCACTGATGGATTTTCATCGCGCGGCGCAGGCCATTGCGGAAGGGCGACGACTGGTGCGCGACAATGCGCACAGCATCCGCGCCTGGGCCGGCGTACCGGCAGCGGATGCCGATGACGAGGATGTCGAGGTCTCGGTTTCCGGAGCGGACTGAATCGCAGCGGTGTACTGACCGCAAGCGCGTGTCAGGATGCCTCCCAGGAATGGAGACACGAGCGATGAAACTAGCGGTTTTGGGTGCCACTGGCATGTTGGGGCAACACACGCTGAGGGCCGGCATCGACGCGGGGCACCAGTGCATCGCGCTTTACCGATCGGCAGAAGGCCTACGCCGTCTTGAAGGTCTTCCAGTAGAGCTGCGACAGGCGGACTTGTCTGACCCGGCCACGCTGCGCAAGGCATTGAGGGGGGTCGATGCGGTGGTCAATGCCGCCGCCTACTATCCGACGGTGCCACGCCCCTGGCGCGAGGAAGTGGCGCGGGCAACCGGCCTGATGGCTGACTTCTACACGGTGGCAGCCGAGGCCAGCGTCGGCCGTATCGTCTATCTCGGGGGTGCCATCGCATTGCCGCGGCGTATGGATGCGGTGCCCGCAAACGGCAGTGAGCGCTATGCCGCGTCGCCGGCGAATCGCAACCCCTACCTTCAGGTGAAATGGGCGCTGGACGAGCAGGCCTTGCAGCAGGCGGCGTTGGGGATGCCGGTCTGCATCGGCATTCCGTCCATGACCTTCGGTGAGTACGACTACGGACCGACGACCGGTCAGTTGATCGTCGGTATCGCGCGTGGCGCGCTCAAGCACTACGTGCGGGGAGAGCGCAACGTTGTGTACGGAGGTGACGCTGGGCGTGGCCTGGTGATGGTCGCCGAGCGCGGCGTGGCCGGTGAGCGCTACCTGTTGACCGGAGCCAATACCGACATGGACACGGTTGTTGCGTTGATTGCCCGGCTGTCGGCGCAGCCCATGCCCAAGCCGACACCATTGCCGATAGCAAAGCTCGTGGCTGCCGCACAGAAGTTTCGTTATCTGCGTCTGGGTGGCGCATTGCCCACTATCAGCGAAACCGCAATTGCGGTGATGTCCGCCGGACAGCATCTCGATGGCTCGACGACCGAGGCACGGTTGGGTTACCGGCCGCAGGTTGGTCTGGAGGAGAGCATTGCCCGCAGCCTTGAATGGTTTCGGACACAGCAATATTGCTAGTGATGCGCACGTAGCATCGCCGCGGTTGTGTCCAGCGTTGCGATCGTTATCGGCACGGGAAGTGCCTCGCCGACTCCACCCCGTTCG
>JBFJKG010000156.1:0-5385 GCA_041635075.1 Solimonas sp. | reverse complement strand
GCATATAGTCGGCTGGCTGATTGCGACTGACCCATCGCCAGCACCGCGCGCACCGGCAAGCCGCCCATCGCATCCACCGTGCCCGGGGCCTTCAACGCCTTGGCAATCTGCGAAAACATGTCGAACGCGTAGTCGTCACCGGGATGATTGATGTCGGCATAGCGTTGCGGGTCCCAGGTCTTGGGTGTCAGCGGTATGCAGCACAGTCCAGCGGCCTGGGCACTGACGTGAACATAGGCGTAGCCCTCACGGTGAAACAGCTGATGTGCTTCCAGCGTATCCACCGGATTCTCGAACTGTGCGGTGACGTTGACCCAGTCCAGCAGAACCGTGCCGTTGAAATGCTGGGCATCCAGCGGGCGGCGCACGATGATGCGCGTTGTATAGGTGGCTGGTTCAGCGCCGCTGGCCGACTGCGCGACGCCGGAGGCGAAGTACTCCTCATCGCTGTAGCCCAGATCTTCCAGGTCATACCAGCTGTCCCATAGCGCGTGGCCGCGCAGGCCGGCGCTACCTATGGGACCGGTGAGCTGCGCGGCGGCTACCGCACCGCCACTGTTGTCCGTGGGCGATCTGCTGTCGGTACAAGCCAGTAGGGCAATCGTCGCTGCCAGTGCGAGAGAGTGGCGTCGCATGAGTGTCTCCCAGTGTGCCCCGTATGGACTGCGGTCTTCTGGTGGATGCTGCTGTGAATCAAGCTTAACCGGTCGCTCCCGTCTGCCGCCGGTCAGCCCGCAGGGCGGGTCGTTCGACAAGTACTGGCGAAGCCGCGTGCAGCCGTGCAACATCGCACTATGCTCTTCAACTTCCATGCGCCCGGTTATCCCAGCAACAGCCGAGGCTCACCTAAACGAAAGTCCGGACCTGCACGATGAAGGCGCGACCACCCCCCTGGAAAGCTGCCGTACCCGGAATCGTTGCTGTCTATGTTGTCGTGGGCGTGCTGTGGATTCTGTTCAGTGACACGCTGCTGCTGCTCGGTGGCGACCTCGATGCCGAGCAGGCGGGCTTCTGGTCCCTGGTCAAGGGCCTGTGTTTCGTGTTGGTCACCGGCGCCGTACTGGCGGTCATACTGAGCCGCTCCCTGCGACGTGAGCGCGTGCTCGATTGGCGACTGCAACTGGTCCTGAACAATTCCAGTGACGGCATCTGGCTGTTGGATGTCGATGGCAGGACCGTTTGGGTAAATCCCAGGATGGAGCACATGCTGGGCTTGGATCTCAAGGCGCTGAGCGGGCACTCGATGCTTGATCATGTAGCGGTGGCGTCGCAGGCGCAGCTGTCGACGTTGCTGAAGCAACGTGCAGCTGGCGCGCTCGCACCGTTCTCGGCCGAGCTGCGTGGCGCTCATGGACGCGTGATCAAGGTCAACTGCCGCGTCATCCCGATCGTGGATGGCGCCGGGGATTATGGCGGTGCCTGCGCATTCGTCACCGATCGCAGCGAGGCACACGATGCGCTGCAGGCGCTGTCGGTGCGGCAGCAGGCGATCGAGCAGATGCCGATTGCCTTGACGCTGGTCGATGCGTTGGCCCCGGACATGCCGTTGATCTACGCCAACCCCGAGTTCTATCGGATGACCGGTACCCGTCCGGAGCAGGTCATCGGCCGCAACTGCCGGTTTCTGCAGGGAGAAGATCGCGATCAGGCCGGTTTGCGCGAGCTGCGTGCGGCGATGAGTTCGGGGCAGCCGTGCACGGTGACGCTGCGCAACTACCATGCGGATGGCAGCGCGTTCCAGAACCAGCTGACTGTGGTGCCGGTGCGCGATGCGGAAGGCGCGCTCACGCATTTTGCCGGCATACAGCGGGATATCTCGTTCCGCCTGATGCTGCGACAACGGGTCGAGAAGCTGGCGTATGAGGATGAACTGACCGGCCTGCGCAATCGTGTAGCGTTCACCGAACACCTCAATGAAAACCGCGAGCAGCTTGCAGGCTGGGCGGTGCTGGTGACCGACGCTGAACGACTGCGCGATATCAACGCAACACGCGGTCATGCTGCTGGCGACAAGCTATTGAGAGCCCTCTCCGAACGGATGCAGCAGCAGTTGCAGCCAGGTGAGGTGTGCGCGCGTGCCGGCGGTGACGAGTTCGCAGTGCTGTTGCGTGGCAACGGCAACGCCGAGCATCTGCACCAGCGCGCCAATCGGCTGCTGCAGGCATTGACCACGCCAATTGACGTCGACGGCTCCGAACTGCGCATGCGCATCAGCGGCGGGCTGGCGCTGATCAACGAGGACAGTGACGCCGAGGCGGTCATCGATCGGGCGGAGGCCGCGGCGCATGTGGCCAAGGAAATGGGTGGGGTTGAGGCTGTGGTCTACGACGAGGCCATGCGCAACTCGCATCTGTACTACATCCGCACAACTCAGGATCTGGCGCTGGCATTGGCTGCCAATCAGTTCGAGCTGTATTACGAGCCGAAGCTGAATCTGAAGGACGGCACCATCATCGGTGCCGAGGCGCTGTTGCGCTGGCATCACCCGCGCGACGGGTTGCAACGGCCCGGCGGCTTTATCGGCATTGCCGAGGCCAGCGGTTTGATCGTGCCCATCGGCCGCTGGGTCATCGAGTCGGCTTGTGTGCAGCTGCGACGCTGGTTGGATGGCGGGCGGCGATCGATGAAGCTCTCGATCAACGTATCGCGTCTACAACTGGATCAGCCGGATTTCGTTTCGTTTCTGGCTGATGCCGTCGCACGGCACCGAATTCCTGCCGGCATGTTGTGCGTCGAGCTGACCGAAAGCCTGTTGATGGACGAGTCCGGGCGTTTGCGCAAGCAACTCGACGCCATACGCAGGCTCGGAGTGGAACTGTCCATCGATGACTTTGGCACCGGCTACTCCTCGCTGGGCTACCTGCAGTCATTTGCGGTGGATGAGCTCAAGATCGACCGTCGCTTTACCAGCGGTCTGCCGGCAGAGCGCTACGCACTGGCGATCGTGCCGATGATGATAGGCCTCGGTCATGCGTTGGGCCTGCGGGTTACCGCCGAGGGCGTCGAAACCGAGTCGCAACGAGACTGGTTGCGATCACACGGCTGCGATCAGGCCCAGGGCTATCTGTATTCGCAGCCGCGAAATGCGGCCGATTTCGAGCAACTGCTGCAGCACGGCGTCTCGCTCGTCGCCATCGCAGACGATCAGCAATCGTTGCCTTGAGGATGCTGCCGTAGCCAAGTCTCGCGGTCCCTCCAGAACCAGGCGAGCGGCGCGGTACCGTAGCTGGGATGCTTGCAGTAGCGCTCGCCGTCGCGGATCAGGCCGCTCTTCAGCAGCACGTGTTGCGACTCGACATTGGCAAGGTCGGTGATAGCCACGATGCGCGGTAATGCCAGCTGTTCAAAGCCGTAACGCAGCAGGGCTTGTGTCATCTCGGTGGCGTAGCCCTTGCCCCAATAGGCCGGGTACAGCCGGTAACCGACCTGGATATGTGCCTCGCCCCGAATGTGATTCAGCAGATGCATGCCGACGGTGCGGCCTGAGTCACGCTCTTCCGTGACCCATATTCCCAGCCCCGGATGCTGCTCGTAGTAGCTGAGGATGCGGTCGCGGAGCATGGCCTCGGTATCGGCGCGACTGGCCGGCCCGCCCATGTGGCGCATGACCGCCGGGTCACTGTTGAGCTGATTCAGCGCTTCCAGATCAGCCGCGGTGTAGCGGCGCAGCTGCAAGCGTGCACTGCTGAGTCGATCATCCGCCCGCCGCATGTTGCGCGTTAGTGAATCAGGCCGAGAACGCCAACTGCGATCAGATAGATCGCAACGACGTAGTTGAGAATCTTGGGGGCCAACAGGATCACCACGCCGGCGATGATCGACAGGACCGGAATCAGTTCTATGTGCAGAGTCATTTGTAGGGTATCGAGTTTGGGCCGCGTCCTAGCATAGCCGCGCCGGGCGTTGGCGGCAGGGGCCGGGCTCAGGCGCCGGCGCTGTCTGCCAGTGCCGCCTTCAGGGCGGCGCTGAGGGGTCGCAGCGCACGGTCGGCGTGGGCATCGTCGGCGCCAATGTTGAGCGCCGACCATTGGGGATGGGCGCGGCAGCGCATGGTGGCGTGGCGCAGCTCCGGGGTTGGCCAGCCGGACGACTGCTCGGGAGCAGACACCGGGGCGGTACTGGCATGTCCGCGGCGCAGCAGCGCGCGCAACAAGTGCAATTGCCGCGTGGTCAGTAGCGCCAGAGTGGCCTCATCGACGACCAGCTGCTGGTGGCCACGCCAGCGATCCAGCCAGGGGCGGCCGTAGGTGCCGGCCGTGTTCCACGCTGCACCGATGCCGGCCCCTAGTGCGGCGGCGGCGCCGAGGCTGGTGAAGCCGGTCATGGCGTCAACCGCAAGACCGGCCATGCCCCCCGCGACAGCGGCGGAGCCAGTGCGTATGCCGTAGCTGCGCAACGCTTCGGGGTCCATCGGATCCAGCGCCCAGCGCCCCTTGGATAACGGCAGCACCGGCGGGTGGTAGGCCGTGAGATCGAAGCGGAACAGCCGCAGCAGTTCATCGACGCAGGCTTGCTCGGCTGTTGCCACACGCTCGCGCAACTGCCGCTTGAGAGTCTCTGTTTGCACGCCCAGTTCGCCCTGTATGCGCGCGGCTGCAGCATCGGTCAACAGCTCGGCAATGGCGCGGCAGGCGGCATCAATCAGGGCCGCGCGCTGGGAGGTGCGCTCCTGTAGCAACTGCATGAAGTTGCCGCGTCGTGCCTCAAGCAGGCTGGCGAGTTTCTCGAACAGCTGGCGCTCGGCGCGGTGATCGTAGGCGACCGTGTCAAAGTCGGCCTGTACGTGCAGGCCCAGACGCCGCAGCTGCTGTTTCCAGCCATCGCTGTAAGTGTCGGTTGTGGCAATGAAGTTCAGTACTGGCAGCAGCGGACGGCCACAGGAGGCCAGCAAGCGCAGCTCCTCGCGATGCTTGGCGCGGATGGGTTCGCGCGCGTCAATCACATACAGCGCCGCGTCGCTGCGCAGCAGCTGCCGCAGGACTTTGGCTTCCTGCTCGTAGCGGCCATGGCCGTGGTTGCCGGCGACGAAGTGCTCGATTGCGGCCACTGGGTCCACCGCGGGTGGCCGCTGACCAGCGATCTCCTCGGCTACGCCCATGGCGTCTTCCAGTCCCGGCGTGTCATACAGCGCGAGCGCCGCTTGCGTCCCCACCAACAGCTCGGTGCCCTGTACGTCACGCGTGGTGGCTGGCCGGTCGGAGACGTCGCCAAGGTGGCTGTCGCGTGTCAGGGTGCGCAGCAGCGAGGTCTTGCCGGTATTGGTATGGCCAACGATGGCGATGTGGACCGTATCGGTACGCATCAGGGCTGCTCCGGTTCGGGCAGCACTTCGAAGTCGGCGCCTATGCGCCGTGCCAGCGCCTGCCAGTCGCGCAGGCGTTGCTG
>JBFJKG010000155.1:0-5416 GCA_041635075.1 Solimonas sp. | reverse complement strand
GGGCACTGTTGCCAGCAACAGAGGTAGCAGTGCGGGCAGGTGGCGGCCGCTGGTGGCTTGGCCGCGTAGCAGCAGCAGTCCGATGGCCAGCGTCACCATCGCCGCGGGGGCCAGCATGGGTAGAGCCTGGTGCGCGGCGGCCTGCCAATCCAGTGGCGGCCACTGGTGGCCCGCGAGCACGCAGGCGACGAGGGCGCCTGGAGTCAGAAGGATGACTGTGCAGTACAGCGCCAGGCGCCGCCATCCGGCGCTGCTGCTGGAGCGTAGTGACGGGACGCGGTCTGGCAGGCCGGCAGCGATATCGGCTAGCGCGTCTACCCACTCCTGCAATTGCAACTTGGGTGAGGTGGTGTTGCAGAGCGTGCTCGGCGGGAAGTAGGCGGTCAGTTGCCGCGCGTTCAGCTGAATCCGGTGGGCGCCATCCTTCATCAGCTGCCGCGCCGCTTCGCGCGCAAGAGGATCGCGCAACAGCGCGTGCGCGAGCTCCTCGGAATGACCGTCGATGAGATAGTCGCGTCCGAGCGCAGTGTCTGGGGACGTGCGGTTCGCTGCAATGCCGAGTGCGCGCGCCAGTCGATCCAGTGCACGCAATGGCTCTATCGACAGATGGCTGCTGACCGTCGTCGGCGTGCTGAGCGCCAGCATGCCGGGGTGGTTCTGTCGGCGAGATTGCATGCGGACGGTCACTGGACGGCCGCGACTGACGCGACGGCTGCCCTCGGCCTGTTGCAGTCCGAGCAGCGCGATGACTTGTTGTTGCCTGCGCAACGCGGGCAGCATGCGCAGCACACGAAGGACGCCGAGCACGCTCAGTGTGATGCTGGCAATAATGAAAGCCTCAAGAACCCCCATTTCCGCCCCCGGTGGCCGCTGCCTGAACAGGCAATTCGGCTGCCATGGTACGTAAGCCGAGCGGGCGGGTCAGGAGCCTAAGCGTATGTCCCGGTAGCATGCAGCAAAGGTCGTGAGGAGCGCACAGATGAATGAAGTGAGTGAAGTGCTGGGATACTGGTTTGGCGCAGAAACCGACGATGCCCAGGTTGCGGAACAGCAGTCAGCGCGCTGGTGGGGCAAGGAGCCGGGTACGGATGACACCATTCGCCAGCGATTCGCCACGTTGCGCGAGGCCGCGATCGCAGGTGAGCGCGACCAGTGGCTGACCCATCCGCAAGGACGTCTGGCACTGATCCTGCTGGTCGATCAGTTCTCGCGCAATCTGTTCCGTAACGATGCGCGCGCTTTTGCCGAAGATGCGCGTGCGCTGCACTGGTGCGTGGCCGGAATTGCGCTCGGTGCCGACCGTGCGTTGCGACCGATACAGCGCGTATTCTTTTATCTGCCGCTCGAGCACTCCGAATCCCTGGCCGACCAGCAGCGAAGCGTGGCGCTGTACGAAAGTCTGGTTGCGGAGGTTCCCGAGCCCCAGCGACGGCCGTTTGCCAGCTTCTCGGATTTCGCGCGCCGGCATCGTGACATCATCGTGCGCTTTGGCCGCTTTCCGCACCGCAACGCCGCGTTGAACAGATCCTCCACACCGGAGGAGCTGGCGTTTCTGCAGCAGCCCGGCTCGTCGTTCTGACGGCCGATTGGAGTTCGTGCTTGCCGCCGCACGGTCTGCCTTTGCTGACATTTGGGTGCAGAATCTGCGCGAATCTTCGGCGCGAGGGATTGTCTGCGCGCGCCGTTTTCGAGAGGACATATGGAACAGCAGCAAGCCGTATCGCGTAAACGCTGGCACCGTTGGGGGGTGGTTGGCCTTGCCGTTGTAGCGGTCGGATTCGTGGGGTTGAGGCTGGCTGCAGGCGTACTCCGCAGCCAGGTGCAGGCGGCACTGGGCCCTGAGGCCGAGATCGGCAGCATTGCGCTGGGGCTGACTGGCGTCGAGGTAACGGATCTGCGGCTGCGCGCGCCGCAGGGGTGGCCGTCCGCGGACACGCTGCGCGCACGGCGCGTATACCTGCGGCCTGATCTGCGCTCGATCTGGTCGGATGATGGTTATCGGGTGGCGGCCATCGGGGTAGAGGGCGCGTATGTATCGGTGCTGCGAACCGCGCAGGGGCGCGTGCGCCTGTTGCCCAGTCTGCTGGAACGTCCGGCTACTGATGCGAAAGGCGCCACCGTGCCCAGCGTCATCATCGGCGCGATCCACTTCGAAGATGCCGAGCTGGAGTTCTTCGACGCCAGCGTGCGCCGCCCGGCGCATCGCCTGGCGCTCACCGAATTGCAGGCCGACCTGGGGGAGTTGCGGATACCGGCGCTGGACAACCCGACGTCTCTGCATCTGCGCGGGGTTTTGCCATCGGCGAGCGGTAGCGGCAGCGGCTTGCTTGAGGTAGACGGCTGGATGCACTTCGCGAGCCGCGAATCCGATATCGCGCTGACGCTGCGCGACGTTGATCTGAAGACGCTGGAGCCCTACCTGATCCAAGCCTCGGAAAGTGGCGTCAAGCGGGGCACGCTGGATCTAACGCTGAACTCCAAGGTCGCCGGTCGCCAGCTCAAGGCCCCGGGCAAGCTGGTGCTCACGGATCTGGTGCTGGCGCCCTCCGGCGGCCTGCGCGCCACCTTCATGGGTATGCCGCGCAGTGCAGTGGTGCAGACGCTGAAGAATCGTGATCGACGCATCGAGCTGAACTTCACGCTGGAGGGAGATCTCGACAACCCGCAGTTCTCGCTCAATGAGGTGCTGTCGGTGCGCGTGGCGGTCGGGGTTGCGCGCACCCTGGGCTTGAGCCTGGAAGGCGTGGTCCGGGGCATCGGCAGTTTCGGCGGCGCCAGTCTTGAAGCCACCGGCAATGCGGTGAAGGGACTGGGCAACTGGATTACAGGCAAGGATGAGCAAGACGCCGAAGGCAAGGACGAATAGCGCAGGCGCCGCCGCCTGTCCCTGCGGCAGCGGCCTGGCATATGCCCAGTGCTGCGCCGTACACCATCAGGGCGTGCCGGCGCCGACCGCCGAGGCATTGATGCGCTCGCGCTACAGCGCGTATGCGCTAGGGCTGAGTCACTATGTGCTGGAGACCTGGCACGCAGACAACCGACCGACCGAGCTGACACTCGATATCGCAACGCGATGGCTGGGCCTGAAGGTGCTGGACCATGCGCTGCTGAGTGACGAGCGCGCCGAGGTCGAATTTGTGGCGCGCTACCGCGTAGGCGGCGCCAGTGCCGTGCGCCTGCACGAGCGTAGCCGGTTCCAGCGGGTGGACGGCCGCTGGTACTACGTGGACGGCGACTTCCCGCAGGCATAATTGAACCCTGGTTCTCCTATCGACAGCTGATGCCCGACACCCTGCGCTGCGAAATCATTCCGGTCACGCCGTTTCAGCAGAACTGTTCGCTGATATGGGATGCAGACAGCCGGCGCGCGGCGCTGATTGATGCCGGCGGTGATATCGAGCGCTTGCTGGCGCGTGTTCAGCATCATCAGGTCGTTCTGGAGAAGCTGCTGGTCACCCATGGGCATCTGGATCACGCCAGCGGTGTCTGCGAACTGGCTGAGCGCCTGCGGCTGCCGATCGAGGGCCCGCACGAGGGTGACCGCTTCTGGATCGAGGGCTTGCCGGAGGCGGCGGCGCGCTACGGGTTTCCGCCGGCGCGCAGTTTCGAGCCTGATCGCTGGCTGGCGCATGGTGATGTGGTCACGGTCGGCAGCGTGCGCCTGGATGTACTGCATTGTCCCGGCCACACGCCGGGCCACGTCGTGTTCCACGAGCCCGCTGCGCAGCTGGCATTCGTGGGGGATGTGCTCTTCGCCGGCTCCATAGGCCGCACCGATTTTCCACGCGGCAGTCAGGCTGACCTGGTGCGTTCGATCCGCGAGCGCCTGTTTCCGCTCGGCGATGCGGTCCGCTTTGTGCCGGGCCATGGGCCGATGTCCAGCTTCGGTGTTGAGCGCCAAACCAATCCGTTTGTAGCCGACCGCAGCTATCGCTGAGCGCGGTGTCGCAGGGACGTCTTGGCCCGTTCATTGCGTGTCCATCTTCGGGGTTTAGCCTCGTCCTGATCCGCAGGAGGCGAAGATGAACACACAGCTGGTGCTACACACCTTGTCGGCCTCACAGTCCAGCGAGAAGGTGCGCTGGGCCTTGGACGCCGCCGGCCTCACCTACACCGAACACCGGCTGACGCCGTTTCTACACTTGCCGCGCAGTTTTCTGGCCTCCGGCAGCATCGGCGCCAGCCTGCCGCTGCTGGAGGGTGATGGCGAAAGCGTGGTTGACAGCACCCGGATCTTCGAATGGCTGGCGGTGCATCGGGCCCCGTTTGCACTGATCCCGCGCGAGCCGCAGGCACGCATTGAGGTGATGAACGCGGAGTCCCGCTTCGACCACTTGGCGCAGCACATACTGCGCTGCGTGTATGCCCAGCTGATGCACGAGCCGGCGACGGTATTGCGTCTGTGGACCGTCGATGCCGGGCTGGCGGAATCACTGGCGCTGCGAGCGGCGTATCCGGCGCTTGTTAGAGTGTTCGCGGGTGGGCTGAACCTGCGGCCGGAAGCGGTTGCACATTCGCGGAAGATGATAGAGCGCGGCATTGCGGAGCTGGACATCGCAGCCCGGGAACGCCGGCGGTATCTGGTGGGTCACCGGCTCAGCGTGGCTGATATCACCGCAGCGGCCATGCTGGCGCCGCTGGCCTGCCCGGACGAGCATCCGGTGTATGCGCGTGCCGACTACCGCGCCGCCATCGCACCGTTGCTGCAGGACTGCAGCGGGCATCGCGGCCTGGACTGGGTGCGCGGACTCTACCGGCGCCACCGCTGCGCCGAGCTTGGGCAAACGGTACCGGAGCGGCGACCGGCCAAGCGGCGATTGCGCGCCGCGGCCTGAAACTAGAACTTGCGCGGCTTGTGCTTGCCGACCGGCCGGCCCAGGGTCTTGCCGCCGCGGTCAAAGGATTTGCCGGCGCCTTTCGCCTTTGGCTTGCCCGGCGCATGGGGTGGCCGCGGACGTGATGGCCGTTCCGGCGCAGGCACGAACTCGCCGCTGGCGCTCAGCGGTTGCATGTTGATCTGACGTCCGGCTATCCACACCTTCTGCATGTGTTGCAGGATCTTGCGCGGCATGCCTTCTGGCAGGTCCACCAGCGTGTGATCGTCCTCGATACGCACGCGGCCGATGTACTCGCTTTCAAGGCCGGCCTCGTTGGCGATGGCGCCGACGATGTTGCCCGGCTTGACGCCGTGCTGCAGGCCGACATCGAGACGATAGGTTTCCATGCCGGCATCGGGTTTGTCGCGTACCGGCCGCGCACGCGGTGCGGCGGCGCGGCTCGGCACCGCCTCCACTTCGCTGGCGAACGGCGATCTTGCCGCGGGACGCTCACGGCGCGGTGGTGGCGCATCGAAATCGCGGCGCGGACCATCGCTGAAAGTCTTGCGGGAGGCGGGCGCCGGCGACATCGGTTCCGG